>DLXG01000264.1 GCA_003448875.1 Anaerolineaceae bacterium | reverse complement strand
GGAGGCCAGCTTGACTACTTCATCGGATACCGGTTTGCACAAATACTCGTTGGCAACCAGGAATACGGCTTCCGAGCAGAGAAACTGGCCATTGCGGTACATTTCCTCGGCTTCTGTCCTGGCTTTTTGGATTGCTTCATCTCGATCCATAACCTTTCCTCCTGATAGATTTGTTTCCGGACGGTTCATCCGCCCGGTGAATAACAAAAACGCTGCCGGCACATGGGCTAGCAGCGATCAAGAGGATTCTTGAAATTAAATCTCAAGTCTGGCTCGACGTAGTGTTCTGCCTGTGCTGGGCGTTTGTAGGCTACCAACTGGCTGCCTGTTTTAAAACGGCTCAAACGTACTGCTGCATAAACGCTTCTCTTTGTTTCTCAAAAAAGATAGGATATAGCCCGAAAACTCAGGGTTATTATACATCGATTTTTTTGAGGAGAAGTGGGTATACCTTATTGACATTCTTGAAATTATTTGTATAATACAAATTATAGGATATACAAGTAATCTATTATGGATAAAGACTCTTTTCAACTTCTGTTCGCTGAAACGCTTCAACGGTTAACCAATGATCTGGTCCGTTATGCCGGGCTGCTGGATCGGGTCTGTACCGAAAATCTCAACATTACCGGTTCGCAAGGCTACACATTGCTGGCCATGCCAGACGGCGAGAGCATTTCCATGAATGATCTGAGCCTGAAGATGAAGCTGGCAGGCAGCACGATGACTCGGACGGTCGATCCGCTGGTCAAAAAAGGTCTGGTGGATCGCTACCCGGATGCGGAAGACCGGCGGGTGGTGCGGGTACACCTGACGGACGATGGCATTCAGGCCAAACGGCAGCTGCATGAGACGCTGCAGTGGTTCTTTTCGAGTGTCATGGAGGGAATTCCAGAGGGTGAGCGAGCGCAGGTCATTCAAAGCCTGGAACGGTTGAATGGGGCGATTATGAATGCTCTGCAGTGCTGCTTTCCATCGACGGAACCATAAATTCGTCTCTTTTTTTGTGGAAATGGTTGTAATATACAAATTTTGCTAATAGCAAGAATAATTAGGAGACCAAGATCATGAATGCTTCAACCGGTGTGGATGCTCGTTTATCACAAAAGGAAGTGCGGAATGTATACAACCGGATCGCGCGGGTTTATGACCTGTGGGGAACGCTGACTGAGACCCGTGCCCGCCAGCGGGGGATTGAATTGGCGGATATTCGGGATGGGGAACAGATTTTAGATGTCGCCGCCGGCACCGGTATGATTCTGACGGAGATCGTCCGCCGAAATCCAACCGGCATGACCGCGGCGATTGATATTTCCGAAGGGATGCTGCAAAAAGCGCAGGCCAAGCTGAAGGATACCCGGGCGCCGGTGGAACTGAAACAGGGCAGCGCGTTCGAGATCTCGTACCCATTGGGAACTTTTGATCTGCTCATCAACGGCTATATGTTTGACCTGATGCCCAATACTGCTGTTCCTCAGCTTCTAGCCGAATTCAAACGCGTGCTGAAACCAGACGGCCGGCTTGTGCTAATCAATATGACGGAAGGAGAACGCTGGGGCAGCCACTTCTATGAGTGGATTTACCGCCAGTCACCGGCGCTGATGGGCGGCTGCCGTGGCGTAAAACTAGCTGGTCCACTTGGACAGGCCGGGTTTAGGGTGATGGTCAGGGAATACCAGCAGCAGTTCTTTTTCCCTTCGGAAGTCATTCTGGCCAAAGCCAGTTGAGGATTAATAGGAAACGAAAGAAAGGAAATGGATCAACCTATTCAACCACGCATAATGGATCGCCAGGCTCGCCGGGCCATCCTCCTCTTAGCTGGCAGCGTGATGCTGATGGAGACAGGCTACGGCATCGTGATGCCCATCTTTGCCAAACGGTTAGGCGAGCTGGGGGCCGGGGTGGAAACCCTGGGCTACATGGCAATCGCCTTTGCTATCGGGCAGCTGCTGATGGCGCCGATTCTGGGTTCACTGGCTGACCGGGTCGGCCGACGCCCGGTCAGCCTAACTGCGCTGGCAGGTGTGGCGCTGGCCAACCTGGGCTTTCTACTGGTCAATTCATCTTCTGGGTATGTCCTGATCCGCATGGCTCAGGGCGCGGTCACGGCTGGCCTGCTGCCAGCCTCGATCAGCTTTGTGGCGGACGCGGTACCCGATACCCAGCGGGCGCGGTGGGTAGGTCTATTGATGGGCAGCTATGGCGCGGGATTTATTTTTGGCCCGGCGCTGGGCGGCTTTCTATACGATCAGGGAGGATTTGCAGCGCCGTTTACCGTCTCTGCCATCCTGGCCGCGGTTGGTTTATTGGCTACCCTGATATTGGTACCCGAAACGCGCATGCAGATATCGCCCGACAAAGAACCTGCACCAGCAATAGACCGGAAGCTTCCTGACCCAAGGACCTGGTTCAATGTTGATTTTCGCATCCTGCCGCTGCTGGTGTTAGATTTCCTTGAGGTGTCCATCTTTGCCTTTGTCGAGCCGCAGCTGGCCGTGTATGCCTACCAGGGGCTGCACTACACCTCCAGCCAGTTCGGCCTGATTGTCAGCCTGTATGGATTGTCATTTGTGGCAGGTCAGTTTGGGCTGGGCCGGCTCAGCGACCGCTTTGGCCGCCGGCCACTGATTGTCCTCGGTTTTATCTTCAAAATCATCTTCTACCTGGGCCTGACCCTGGCGAATGAGTTCTGGCTGTTGGTTCTGGCGGGTGTTTTTGGTGGCGTTGGTGGGGCGCTGATTTCCCCGGCGCTCAGCGCTGCCTACCTGGATCTGACAAGAGAGACTAATCGTTCCCGCGTGATGGGGCTCAAAGAGTCGGCCGCGGCGATGGGCGGAATCCTAGGCCCGATAGGGGTGGTGATCGCGAGCCAGTGGATGCCACCGCTCGATATCTTCCGGGTTGCTGCCGGGTTTACCCTGGTCGGTGTCCTGCTAGCCTTCTTTGCACTCGGCTGCTCCAGGAAAAATGGAGCGGTATGTTCTGGTCGGCCGGTTCGGATCGGCTGCTACCAGCGAGCAGCCGCAGATTAAGCGTGATCTCAAACCAATAAGTGAATTAATCGAGAGGAAACAACGATGATAAAGGCTCACGAATACCAACCGCAGACCATCAAACAGGCCTACAACCGACGGGGCTGGATTTACAGCAAAACCGTCGCCCCAATGGAATGGGAATACCACTTGGAGGCATTGGAACAGGCTAACCTCCAGCCAGGTGAGAAAGTCCTGGAGGTGGCCGTTGGCCCTGGGCTCACTGCTGTAGAAATCGCCAGGCGGGTCGGAAAAGAGGCCGTCTTTTCTGGTATGGACATCTCGACCAGTATGCTGGCCCTCACCGAGCAGCGCCTACGATCAAGTGGGTTTTCCCAGTTTGTATTGAAAGAAGGCAGTGCCACCCAGATACCGTATTCATCCAACACCTTCGATATCCTCTACAATGGCTATATGCTCGATCTCATCCCTGAAGAGGAGATGCCGGGTATCCTGGCGGAGTTCAAACGCGTGCTCAAGCCAGGGGGACGGATGATTTTGCTTAACATGAGCAAGGCAGATCAAGAGACCGTTTTATTTCGAGAGAGGCTGTACCAGTTCCTGCCACCAAAGCTTGTTTTGTACCTGATGGGCGGCTGCCGGCCAGTATTGATGGAAGATCTGACCTTGCGAGCGGGCTTTCATCAAGTGCGGCGGACGTATCTGGGCGGTAAAGCACCGTCCGAGATTGTTACCGCAATGAAGCCGGCAAGCGAAAACTAAATTCGGAGCGGTGCATACTGTTTTTTAATGAGCTGTGCGATAATCTCTTGCTGAGGTGATTCATGCTGCCACAACTCTCCCAAGAGGAAATGATCCGGTATTCGCGCCATCTGCTGATCCCGGAAGTCGGGCTTACGGGTCAGCGCAAGCTCAAGGACGCTTCCGTACTGCTGGTGGGCTCTGGCGGGCTCGGTTCGCCTCTGGGCCTGTATCTGGCTGCGGCAGGTATTGGGCATATTGGCATTGTCGATTATGACGTTGTGGATTGTTCGAACTTGCAGCGCCAGGTCATTCACGATACCAGCCGGGTGGGCAAGCTCAAGGTGGAGTCGGCGCGTCAGCGAATGCTTGATCTCAACCCCCACATTCAGGTCGATGCTTATAATGAGGTTTTCAGCGCTGAAAATGCGGAGCAAATCGCTGGCGGTTACGATATCCTTGTGGATGGCACGGATAATTTCCCAACGCGTTACCTGATCAACGATTTGTGTGTATTGACCGGCAGGCCATATATATACGGTTCGATCTTACGATTTGAGGGCCAGGTCAGTGTTTTTGATGCGCGCAGCGGGCCGTGCTACCGTTGCCTGTTTCCAGAACCGCCCCCGCCTGGGTCGGTTCCTACTTGTGCGGAGGGTGGTGTGTTTGGCGTACTCCCAGGCACGGTTGGGACACTCCAGGGCACGGAGGTGATCAAAATAATCCTGGGCATCGGTGAGTCGCTGATCGGTCGCCTGCTGCTCTATGATGCACTGGATTTGACCTTTCATACGGTTCAGCTGCGCAAGAACCCGAACTGTAAGATTTGCGGACCCAACCCACAGGTGACTCACCTGATCGATTACGAACAGTTTTGTGGCGTTCCAACCCGCGGCGTACACACACCGTTGGGCATCCCGGAGATTAGCGTACGGGAGCTGGCAGCGCGGCTGGATCGGGGTGAGGCGGTTCACCTGCTGGATGTCCGCGAGGAGCTGGAGGGACAGTTTTCACAGCTTACTGGTGCAAAAGTAATCCCATTAGCCAGGCTGCAAACATGCCTGGACGAGTTGGATCCCTCTGTTGAATGGGTGGTGTTCTGTCGCAACGGGGTGCGTTCAGCACGCGCTGTAGAAGTATTATTGCAGGCTGGCTATTCGCGCATCTCCAATTTGCATGGCGGCATACTTGCCTGGGCAGAAGAAATAAATCCCAGCATGTTTGTTTTGTAAATATCCATCTACGTCTACCGATATACTCAGAAATATCCCCAAAATAAGTGCCTCGTTACGTCATTGATGATATAATTCAATAGCGATTGAAATATCCAGAAAGGAACCGCATGGATAATGCAGAATTCTCAAAAGAGCAGGTGACAGATTTAGCCCGCTGGCTGAAGGTGCTCGCCGAACCCAATCGACTGCTGCTTCTGGAGCAGATCATTGAGGGGGTGCAGTGTAACTGCGAGTTGGGGAATGCGCTACAACTTGCGCCAAACCTGATTTCTCACCACCTGAGTGTTTTGCGTGAAGTGGGGTTAGTCAATGTCGAACGGGATCCAAAGGATGCGCGATGGGTATATTACTCAATCAATTTGAAGGCATTTGAGGATTTCCGGCAAACTTTTAACACCTTCTTTGACCCAGATCGCATTCAATCCCGCCGCATCATGTGTGGCCCCCAGGCATTTGAAAACCTACGCTTTGGCATCGAAAAACGTACTGATTGAACGTTTTTTAGCTTTGATACTTCAATGGAGATAGAAATAATATGAGCGAAAATAGTCAGAATTTCAAACGCACCTTTACGTTTTCAAAACCCGGGACTCGCCCAGATGTGGAAATCTTTGATCCGCCCATGTGCTGCCCAACGGGACTGTGCGGGCCGACCCTGGACCAGACCTTATTGGATCTCAATGAAACCATTTTACGGCTGCAGCAGGAAGGCTACCAGGTGACTCGTTACCAGATGGCCTCTAATCCGCAGGCTTTTTTAGGGAATGCGGAAGTGATGCGCTTGGTACGCGAGAAAGAAATGGCGGCGCTGCCGATCGTGGTAGTGCGGGGTGAAATCGTTGCCGAGGGGAAGTATCCGGGTATCTTTGAGATCTTGGGTAAGCGGAACGGTGGGAAGTAATATGGCAACTTCCTATCTCTTTTTTTCGGGCAAAGGTGGGGTCGGAAAGACCTCGATGGCATGCACGCACGCGGTCCGGCTGGCAGAGCAGGGCAAGAAAACGCTGATTGTGACCACCGACCCGGCCTCCAACCTGGCAGACGTCTTTGAGCAGTCGATAGGCCACCAAATCACCGCGATCCAGGGCATTGCCAACCTGTGGGCCATGGAGATCGACCCCGATAAAGCTACGCAGGAGTACATCGACCGGGCCATGGCGCCCCTGCGCGCTG
>DLXG01000018.1 GCA_003448875.1 Anaerolineaceae bacterium | reverse complement strand
TCTCTTCCCGCCGATTCGCCTTATCGTAATAATTGGGAACTTTCGCTGGCGCGGGCGATGAGCGTGGCGGACTTTTTGATGCAAAACGGGATTGCGCCGAGCCGCCTCATCATCACCGGGCGGGGGGAATATGATCCAATCTTTCCAAACGATACCCCTGCTCACCGGGCCTTGAACAGCCGGGTGGATATCATCATTGTTTATCCGATTGAGAACAGCATCATTGGCGTCGAAAACCTCAATGTAGCCCCCAGTGTTCCGCAGCCGTGAAGAAGGAGCAAGAGCAATGAATAAAGTCCTAAGCATTCTCAACATTGTAACCAAAGTGATGACCTTTCTGGTGGTGACGGCGATTGCAGCCATTTCACTGGCTACCGCCTATATTATGTTTGCGCCGGACGATTTCCCCAAACCCTTTCATCTGGTTTATGACTATTCGCGCAGCACCATGCCGTTAGGGTCGGTGGAAGCCGCTGTTGAGCCAACCCCCACCCCGCATGTGTATCAGCCCGGTGAGGGGATTATGGTCAACATGTCTACCAAGATCATCAATCTGGCCGATCCCAGCGGGCGCAAGTACATCCGCCTGACGGTGGTGCTGGAGTTTGCGCCGGAGGACACCCCCGTAGATGAAAAGGCTGCCAAGTCTTCCGGCGGGCACGGCTCAGGGGATACGGCTGCAGCCGGCAACGACTTTGAAACCCGTATTCAATCGCGTATGCCGGTGATGGATGATGTCGTCATCACCCTGCTTTCCACCAAGACTTTTGAGGAACTGTATACCGCCGAAGGCAAAGAACGCCTGCGCCAGGAACTGATGCAGGCCATTCAGCAGCGTTTGCCGGAATTTAAATTGCTGTCCATCTATTTCACCGAGTTTGTGGTGCAGTGAGCCATGTTATCTCAGTCCGAAATTGACGCATTACTCAAAGGCGCTATTGAGGTTGACCAGAAGGACGGTCAGGAAAGCGTCAATCTCGCCGAACTGATCAATCAGGGCGGGGAGCAGCGTGGACGCGCCGAAAGCGAGGGCGGCAAAAAGGTCACCGCCTATAACTTCTGGTCGCCTGACCGCTTCTCGAAGGAACAGATGCGCGCCGTCGAACTGGTGCATGAAGACCTGACCGAGCGGTTGACCACCTCGCTGCCGACCTTCCTGCGTACCAATTTGCGCCCGCGTCTGGTACATACCGAACAGGGGCGTTTCCACGACTTCTTAAAGGATTTTCCGCCTAACTCGCTCTTTCACATGATCAACCTTGCACCGCTGCCCAGTCAGGTGGTGATTACGATGAGCCCCAACATCAGTTACCTGATTTTGGAACAACGGCTGGGCGGCAAGATCGAGGGACGCTATCAGGATCGCCAGTTGACGGAGATTGACCAGTCGCTGCTGCGCGGGTTGGTAGAACACATGCTGGGCGATATCAAGGCCGCCTGGAGCAAGGTGGTTTCGGTTGAACCCACTTTGGAAGACTCTACGACCAATCAACACTGGGTACAGATGATCATGGGCAACGAACGGGTCATGCTGCTCACGTTCGAATTGAACATTCAAGGCACTACCGGAACGATGAGCATCTTTATCCCCTTCAACACCCTCAAACCGATTGCCAACGTGCTCAACCCGCATATCTGGATTACCGGACGCAAGGAACAGCAGCAGGATTACACCACCCGCGAAAAGGTGCTGCAAAACATGCAGCGGGTTACCCTCCCAGTCCGGGTGCCGCTGGGGCAGGCCGAACTGCGCCTGCGGGAAATTTTAAATCTGGCTGTGGGGGATGTTATCCAGCTGGATACTTCAATCCGTGAACCGCTGGTAGTGGAAGTAGCCCGCCGCAAGCGGTTTATCGGCCGGGTGGGGCGCAGCGGCCGAAACATTGCCATTCAAATTAGCGGGGTCATTCGGGAACCGGCTGACCCTGCCGATGAGATCGAGAGGTGAACGATGAACGAAAACGATCAGGTTGAATTTGAAAATACTCCAGCACCGGTACGTACCACAACCAGCAGTGCAGTCAAGACCGCCGGCCGTGAAAGTGCCAGCCTTGACCTGTTCATGGATGTGATGTTGAAGGTGACGGTGGAATTGGGCCGCACCCGCATGACCTTGCAGCAGGTTCTGGATTTGCAAAATGGTTCGGTGGTCGAACTTGACCGGCTGGCCGGTGACCCGGTGGATGTGTTTGTCAATGACCTGCTGATTGCGCGCGGTGAAGTGGTTGTGGTGGATGACAAGTTCGGGGTGCGGATTACCGAAGTCATCAGTCCTGAAAACCGCAAAGGCAACCTGTGATGATGGACTGGCTCACCCGCATCCAACAGTGGTACAACCACGCCAGCCGCAAACAGAAAGTGCAGGCCGTTCTGCTGCTGGTTGGAATTACCGCCAGCCTCGGGCTGGTCATCAGCGGCGGAGCAGCCCCTCAGCAGCCCGCCGAAGAACCCACCTCCCTCTACTTTGCAGGTGTGGTGGTCAAACTGATCGGGGTTTTGCTCTTGATTGTCGGCTGCGGTGTGCTGGCGATGCGCTGGGCGCGCAACCCGCGCCGGTTCAACCGTGGCGGTCAAATGATGGTGGTTGAATCCATCCGCCTTTCACCCAAACAGGCTTTGCATCTGGTACGGGTTGGCGAGCAGCAATTCTTGATTGGGGCTACCGAACAGAGTATCGCCCTTATTTCACAGGTTGCACTTCCCGCCGAAGGGGACGAAGAGCAGCCGATACCCGTCGGACAGGATTTTAACCATCTGTTGCAGGGTTTGTTACAGGTCAAGTCCAATGGGAAGGGATAATACCGCCATGAAGTGCAAACCATGCCTGACCAACCTTTCTCAGCGTCAAAAGTTGGTGGTGGTGCTGGCAGTGCTGGCGCTGGCTTCACTCTTCTTGAGCGGTTGCGTGGGAGACCCCAACCTGACTGCGCCGGGTGTGACGCTGACGATTGAGCCGGACGGACAGCCCAAACAGGTTACCAGCGGTGTGCAATTGCTGGTTTTGCTGACCGTGCTTTCGCTTGCGCCGGCCATTCTTATTCTGGCAACTTCGTTTACCCGCATCGTGATTGTGCTTTCCATGCTGCGCAGCGCAATCGGATCGCCGACCATTCCACCCAATCAGGTAGTGATCGGATTATCGTTGCTGCTGACATTTTTCATCATGTCGCCGGTGTATCAACAGGTGGATCAAACCGCCATTCAACCGTACCTGAAAGAGGAAATTGATCAGGAAACGGCCTTCAAACGAGCCGTTGAGCCGGTCAGGGCGTTCATGCTTGCCCATACGCGCGAAAAGGATATTCAACTGTTTCTGGATTTGAGCGGTGAGCCCCAACCGCAAACCGTGGAGGACATCCCAACGGTGGCACTGTTTCCGGCTTTCGTCATCAGCGAATTACGCACGGCCTTTACGATGGGGTTTGTCATCTTTATTCCTTTCCTGATCATTGATCTGGTCGTTTCCAGCGTACTGCTTTCCATGGGCATGATCATGCTGCCGCCCTCGCTGGTTGCCTTGCCGTTCAAGCTGTTGTTGTTTGTGATGGTGGATGGCTGGTATCTGGTAGTGCGCAGCCTTGCGTTGAGTTTCCTGCAATGAGGAGGATGCCATGACCGAAGCCTTTGTTCTGACACTGGCCCAAAAAGCAATTACCATGGCGTTGATTCTGGCCGGGCCGGTGATGCTGGTCAGTTTACTGGTGGGCAGCCTGATCAGTCTGGTACAGGCAGCCACCCAGATCAATGAGCCAACCCTTTCTTTTGTCCCCAAGATGATCGGCATTATTGCCGTGCTGGTGGTGTTGGGTTCGTGGATGTTGCAGCAAATTCTGGTCTTCACCAGCGAGTTATTCAATTCCCTCCCGAATCTAACCCCCTGAACATTTCAACGGAGCGAAACAATGCTGACTCAACGCGTGCAGGCCATTCTTCAATCGGTCAATCATCTGCGCCCCATTCCCTCGAATGTCACCCGCATTCTCAAGGAATTGGAAAATCCCAAGGTCAGCCTTGGGATGATTGCCGAATATATCGGGCTGGATCAGGCCTTAGCGGCGCTGGTGCTGCAAATGGCCAATTCAGCCGCGCTGGGGTATGGGCGTTCCTGCACTTCATTGAATGATGCGGTGGTGCGGATTGGTGTCAAACGGTTGAAATCGTTACTGCTGGCTTCGGTGGCAGTCGATTCGATGAACCGGCAGTTAAGCGGTTACCGGCTGGGGGCCGGCGAGTTATGGAACCATTCGGTTGGGACGGCTGTTACGGCCGAATGGGTAGCCCGTGCGCTGGCTTACCCCGACCCGGAAGAGGCCTATGTAGCCGGGTTGCTGCACGATATTGGCAAACTGCTGCTGGATCAATATGTACTTTCGGATTACAGTCAGATCATTCTGTATGTGCAAAAGTACAATCAGCCGCTCTGGCAGGTGGAAGAGAAGTTGATCGGGATTGATCATGCCCGGGTGGGCGGTTTGATCGCCCAGCGCTGGGGTTTCCCGGCTGTGTTGATTGAAGCCATTTCTTTTCATCATTATCCTTCGGCTGCCCACGCCAAACCCGTTCTGCCCGCCATCGTTAATCTGGCCAATTACCTGACCATCAAGGTACAGGGCAGCCAGCAGGGTTTATTTTGTGATGTGATCCACCCCGATACCTTTACAATTCTTTCCGTAGATGATGTGCGGCTGGAGCGCTTCCAGCAACGGATTCTGGATGTGTTAGGGGTATCTGCTTCCTGAGCGAGGGGGTATGAAAAATGGCAGGTAAGCGGATTTTATTGCTGATACCGGATGCCTTACAGCGCGATCTGGCCGGGCTGGCATTGCAGCGGGCTGGCTTTGAGGTAGTGCTGGCGCGTGAAGCAGCCGAATTGCCCGATCTGCTTGTCCGCCATCAGCCGGCTGCTTTGCTGCTGGATTTGTTTTTGCCCGGCGTGAACGGGCTGGAGGTGTTGGAGCAGTTGCAGGCTGAAGATGCTTTGGGGGAAACGCGTGTGTTCGTTGTTTCGCGGCTGGCATTTCCCGAAGTGGTGTTGCGCGCCCGCGAACTGGGGGTGGCTGATTTCTTCGTCAAGCCTCTGGATGCCGACACACTGACCGAGCGGATTGGGCGCGCTTTGGGGGAGTAAATTT
>DLXG01000070.1:6831-7132 GCA_003448875.1 Anaerolineaceae bacterium | reverse complement strand
TGATGTTGCCGGTCTCGAAGAGCCAGTGGCATAGACCCTGGGCATCGGCGCGGATGGTGCCCTCGGCTGGGGAAAGCAGGATTTCGCCGGCCGGATTAGTGTAGGTAAGGGTACAGGTCTGGCGCGGGTTGGTCTGGATTTCAAGCAGGGCTTGCCGGTTGATGAACCCAATGGAAGGTCGGCGAATGATCTCAAAACCGATATACGAGCAAGTCGTTTCGCGGCGGTTCTTGCGGTTGTTTTCAGATTGGTTTTGATCGGAAGATCCAGAAAGAGTGAGGTATTCCAGCACCGGCTGGTT
>DLXG01000070.1:5847-6485 GCA_003448875.1 Anaerolineaceae bacterium | reverse complement strand
AGTTCGGATGGCAAGCCGGCATAGGTCAAGACGGCTGGCTCTTGCAAAACCATTCGACCTTCGCAGATGCTGCCCTGAAAATAGCGCAGGCTGGTCACTTCTCGAACGTAATCATGCACAGTAACCCGCAAAAAAATGCGGTTTTCTTGAAGGCTGTAATCACCGCGCCATAATTTCGGGTTTTCGCGGTTTAACCAGCGCTGGATGGCAGTTAAGTCCTTTGATTCAGGCGGTTTTTCAAAACAATTGCCTTGGGAATAGAGTACCAAACCGTCGGGGTAAAAACGGAAGAGTTTGTAACATCGTTCTGGTTGCTGGCCGGCACTCGAAACCTTTGAGATAAAAATTTCGTCCATTCCACCGCTGACAGAGTCGGGTGGGAGCGGTTCGGCATTCAACTCGGCTGGCATGGGCAGGGGAGTAGGCTGGAAAGGGTCGATGATCCTGATTCCAGTGCAGGCGCTCAGCAGACACCCGATAAGAAAAGTGAAAATTACGGTTGGGCTTCGGAAATTAATACCCTGCTTTCAATATAATGAGTGGTTTTGTGAACTGATAGGAATCATTTTGAAAATGATTTCAAAAAAATTCAATGCCTTTTGATGTTATTTATCGTTTGGCGGAGAGGGTGGGATTCG
>DLXG01000070.1:0-5525 GCA_003448875.1 Anaerolineaceae bacterium | reverse complement strand
TGGCGGAGAGGGTGGGATTCGAACCCACGGTGGAGGAAGCCTCCACAACGGTTTTCGAGACCGCCCCAATCGGCCGCTCTGGCACCTCTCCGGGTGCTGGTATTATAGCAGAACTGAGCAAATTTTTGTATGGCTGGTGTTGCTTTTACCAGTCAAAAAAACTGCCCTTGGCGGGATAGCGGATATCGCGGAAGCCGGATTCTTTCAACTTTTCGGTCAGGGCCCCGGCGGCGTTGGGTTCGCCGTGCACCAGAAACAGTTTTTGAATGGATGACTGGCTGGCCTGTGCGTATTTGAGCAGCATATCCTGCCCGGCATGAGCCGAAAACCCGCCAATCGTGACCACTTCGGCGCGGCGGTCACACAACTCCCCAAAAATGCGTACGACGGCTTCGCGCTCCGCCAGCCGGCGGCCCAGTGTATTGGGTGCCTGCCACGAAACAATCAGGACGGTGTTGCGCGGGTTTTGCAGGTTGTTACGCAAGTGGTGCAAAATCCGCCCGCTTTCTGCCATGCCGGAAGCCGAGATGATAATCATCGGTTCGTGGCGTTCGTTGAGGGCTTTGGATTCTTCTACCGATTGAATGTATTTGAGTTGAGGAAAACTCAAGGCCGGATGGGTGCCGTTCCGCACAAATTCCTGTGTTTCGGTGTCGAATAAATCGGCATGTTTTTGGAAAACCTTAGTGGCGTTGACCGCCAGCGGACTATCCACATAGACCGGTAACGGTTCAATCTCGCCTTCGCTGACCATGCGGTTCAGGCAGTAAACCAGTTCCTGCGTGCGCCCGACGGCAAAGGCGGGGATGATAATTTTGCCCTTACGGGCAACCGTGCGGCGCACTGCATCGCGCAATTCAATGTAGGCCTGTTCCGGATCGCGGTGAGCCTTATCGCCGTAGGTGCATTCCATCATAAGCAGGTCGGCTTTCTCTGGCAATACCGGATCGCGCATCAACGGCAGGCGCTCTCTGCCAATATCACCGGAAAACCATAAGCGGGTTTTGCGCCCATTTTCTTCGATATCTAAAACAATCGCCGCCGATCCGAGAATGTGGCCGGCATCCATGAAGCGGGCCTGCACGCCGCGAATCGGCTCGAATGGCTGACCGTAGGGAACACCATTGAAGTGGCTGGCAACGTGGGCGGCATCTTCCTGCGTGTACAACGGTTCGAGGGGCGGCTCCCCGCGTTTGGCGCGTTTACGGTTGACGAATTGAACATCGGCTTCCTGAATGTGGCCGGAGTCTTGCAGCATAATATCGGCCAGATCGGCGGTGGCGGGTGTAGCGTAAATGCGGCCTTCAAAACCCTGTTTGATCAAATTGGGCAGATTGCCGCTGTGATCAATATGGGCATGAGAGAGAATCACGGCATCCAGTCTTTCAGGATCAAAAGGAAAGTTGAGGTTGGTTTGGTAGGTGTCTTTGCGGTGGCCCTGAAACAATCCGCAATCCAGCAGCAGACGGTTGCCGTTCACTTCCACAAGAAATTGAGCGCCGGTTACAGTTTGAGCAGCACCATTGAAATGGATGCGCATGATTCAACCTCTTTTTTGAAGGATTTTCCAGATTTGATTTCCAAATTTCTCACGCCGCCATGGAAATTCACCCAGCAGAATATCCAGATCGGCACGGCAGGCTGGCGGAGTAAAGGCAATTTTCTCCAACACGCTGCGCGGCAGAACGACATCGGATTCGACCCCCATCTGACGGGCGGTTTTCTTACGCCACTCTTTGAGAATATCCATTCGCTCGAGCACATCTTCATCCGGGCGGTGGTTGGAATTACGCGGCGGTGGGGCGGCGTGCAATCCGCTGCGAATGGCATGGATTAGACCCGCGGCGTACCGTCTCCACTGCACGGGGGAAAGCAGATTGAGATGATGCAGTTCTTCTGTGGTTTGCGGGGCAGTTTCAGCAAGGCGGATAAGCACATCGTTGGGGAGGATTTTGAAGGGCGGCAGGTTGGCAAGGCGGGCCTGCTGGTCGCGGTATTCGATAAGTGCCTGCAAAACTGCGTGTTGATGAGGGGTCAGGTCTTTGCCGCTACCGACTTTCCAGGCATTCAAAGCCGGCGGTTCCGGGTTGGGGGCAGCGTTGCGTGCCAGATAGTCAAAATCTTCTTGCGCCAGCGGCATCAACCCTCGTTTATCCAGTTCTTCAGCCAGACGGTTGCGCAGAGGGATGAGATAATGGGTATCTAAGCGGGCATAGGATAACATAGCCGGGGAAAGGGGTCTTTCTCCCCAATTGGCACGCTGGTAGCGTTTTTCCAGTTTAATACCAAATTCCTCTTCCAGAATATCTCCCAGTCCGATTTTCTTTCTGCCGAGAATGCGTGCTGCCTGCATCGTATCGAAAATATGGTTGAAGGTGAAACCGAAATCGCGTTTCAGGCAGATCAGGTCATACTCGGCGGCGTGGAATATTTTTTCGATGCGGTGATTTTCAAAAAGGGGGGCAAGCGCAGAAAGATCGCTCAGGGCTAAGGGATCAACCAGATAATCGGTAATGGGTGTGGAAAACTGAATCAAGCACACCTGCTCGCGGTATGCGAACAGGCTGTTCGATTCGGTATCCACGGCAACCTGTTCAAAACCAAGCAGGTCGTCTACCATTCGCGTGAGGCTTGAGTGGGTATCCACCCACACGGGCGGCGGCAATGGATTTTCTATCATGTGGTGGATTATAGCCGATTTTCGTTTATGGAAAATAGATGGGTTAAATTTCGAGTAAAAATGGCGGCTTTGGATTAAAATTTCTTCAATAATGGCCCGCCAGCGGGGTCAAATGAAGGTGAGATGGATGATTTTTTATAATACAGTAACCAAGAGGAGGGGCTATGAAGGAGCGAATTCTGATCATTGAAGACGATGAAGCTATTGTGCGGGTTCTGCGCAGAAGTCTGGCTTATGAGGGATATACGGTGGATGCCGCTTTTGACGGTGAAACAGGGTTAGCTCTGGCGCGGGATGCCCACCCCGATCTGGTGATTTTAGATTGGATGCTGCCCGGTATGGACGGACTGGAGGTGTGTCAGCGGTTACGGGCCGGCGGGAATGTGCCTATACTGATGCTCACCGCCAAAGATACGGTCAGTGACCGGGTGCAGGGACTGGATGCCGGCGCAGATGATTACATGGTTAAGCCTTTCCAGTTAGAAGAATTGCTGGCACGGGTGCGGGCCTTGCTGCGCCGCACTCAACCGGAACGTGTGCCGGTGCTCAATTTTGCCGACCTCGTGCTGGATACATCTACCCGCCAGGCGATGCGCAAAGGCCGTACGATTTCGTTAACCGCCAAGGAGTACGATTTACTGGAATTGTTCATGCGCCACCCGCGTCAGGTATTGACCCGTGAGATGATCTTTGATCGCGTGTGGGGTTATGATTTTGGTGGCGAAAGCAATGTGCTGGATGTTTACATTCGTTATTTGCGTCAAAAACTGGAAAGCGAGGGGGAAAGCCGCCTGATTCACACCGTGCGTGGTGTGGGCTATGTCCTGCGCGAAGACGAATAAGGAATGTCCCTGCGGCTGCGCCTTTCGATTACTTATAGTGCGCTGGTTGGCGTAGTCCTGTTATTATTTGGGTTTCTGGTTTTTTCAATCGTCAGTCAGGTTCTGCTGGAACAGATAGACAGCCGGCTCAGCCAGTCCGCAAATCAGATCATCGAACGGCTGCGGGTCAGTGCCAATAACCAATTCGATATTCGTCAATTATCCGCTTATCAGCCAACCGAAAACCTGATTTTTCAGGTCTGGGATACCGAGCGGCGTTTGCAGTTCAGCCGTCCCATTGGACTTTCTGAGCCGTTGGATGAGGCCGGTGTGCGGCTGGGACAGGTTTTTTATAGTTCTCAATCCATCGGGGGGGTGCGGGTACGTGTCCTTTCTGTACCGCTGCGTACCAACCGCGGGCCGGTTGGGTATTTACAGGTTGGGCTGAGTCTGGCGCTGGTGGAAATCACCCAGAATACGCTGGCCACGGTGTTGATTGCCCTGACGATCACCCTGATGGTTGTGGTGCTGGTGACCACCTGGGCATTGACCGGTGAAGCGCTCGCTCAACTGGAAACGGTGACTCAGGTGGCTACCCAAATCACGCAGGCAGATGACCTTTCAAGGCGGATACCGGTTGCGCCGACGGCCCAGGATGAAGTAAGCCGTTTGATTCGCGCGTTTAACCAGACCCTCGAACGGCTGGAAAAGTTATTCGATACTCAGCGCAGGTTTCTGGCGGATGTCAGCCATGAATTACGCACTCCCCTGACTGTCATCAAAGGGGAAGTGGGGTTGATGCGCCTGACCAATGAACTGGATGAGGAATCACTGCGGAACATCGAGAAAGAGGTAGACCGCCTTACCCGTCTGGTGGGGGATTTGTTGCTGCTGGCACAGGCTGAGTCGGGCCAGTTACCGCTGGATCTCAAACCGGTGGAAATGGATACCATATTATTGGAAGTTATGCAGCAAATGCAGGTTCTGGCGAGCGGCAAAATCAACTTGCGGTTGGAGGAAATCGATCAGGTGATCGTCAATGGAGACCGTGACCGACTCAAGCAGGTGATTCTTAATCTGGTATCCAACGCCATCAACTATACCCCGCCGGGTGGGGAAGTGCGGGTGTGGTTGAGTAAACAAGATGGGCGGGCTTGTTTAAAGGTTGAGGATACCGGGCCGGGCATCCAGCCCGATGATCTGCCGTACATTTTCGACCGCTTTTACCGGGGTGACCCCTCCCGCAAACGAACGGAGAACAGCGGCTTTGGGCTGGGTTTATCCATTGCGAAATGGATTGTTGACCGCCACGGCGGTCAAATTGAGGTCGAGTCTCAGGTTGGCAAGGGAACACGGTTTACCGTCTGGCTGCCACTGGCGGAATAAAAAAAAGGGCAGGCGGACGGCGGAGGAACGTCCGGGCCTGCCCAGGCGGGGGAGCTTTGCAGTCACAATTTAAGTGAATTCTGTTGAGTGCCGGATGCCTGAGAAGTGGAGGGGGTTCGCAAAGATGAACGAGCCTGCATGTTGTGGTAGGTGGGTTCGGGACGGGAAGCCAGTCCGTCGCTGCTTAAACCGGGGCGAGGTACAACCGTGCGGCGCGGGCTGAGGTTAGCGCTGGTCAAACCCGCCGGTGAAGCGGTGGCAGTAGGCAGAGTAGCCGAACGGCTGGTGCGAGAAGTTGTGCCGCTATAGGCCGGGCGGCTTGAACCGGTGGAAAAGATGCGTTCGCCGGCAATTGAGAGCGAACCGATGATCAAAATGCGAATCACCCATACCATCAGAGCCACGAAAACGGGGACAACATTCATCAATGTGTCCTGATCAATGACGGCAGTACTGGAAACCGGGTGACTGGCGATTGCCATCGAGACACCCCACCACGTCAGCACGGCATTCATCGTGGCAGCCAGCAGCCATGCGCCCAGCAAATACCAGACTTCTTTGGGCTCATCCCGGCCCTGTTCGGGGGTGAACAGACGCGCGATACCGGCGAAGTCAATCCCGCAAAAGGCGATGGAGAG
>DLXG01000149.1 GCA_003448875.1 Anaerolineaceae bacterium | reverse complement strand
TCTGACTTTTTATGGCCGCCTTTACCGGATGCCGGACGCGGTGATCGAGCAGCGAAAAAATGAATTGCTGGAGCAGTTTGGGCTTGCAGAGGCGCGTAAAAAGAAACTGGGCGAATATTCCAAAGGAATGCGCCAAAAATTGGCGCTGGTGCGTGCCTTGTTGCATAACCCGCCGGTGTTATTGCTGGATGAGCCGACTTCGGCCATGGATCCGGAGAGTGCCAGAATTGTGCGGGATGCTATCCGCGCGCTGCGTTCCGACCAGCGGGCGGTCATCCTGTGTACCCATAATCTTGCCGAGGCTGAATTGCTTGCCGATCAAATTGCCATTATTCGCCGCGGGCGAATTATTTTGAATGATGTGCCGGAGCGGCTTAAGCAGTTGCTGTTAGGGCCAGAAGAATACGAAGTCATTTTACGAGATGGAGCAGGTATTCCTGCCGAGATCTTACCGCCGGGGGTTTCACTCAGCCGGCAGGAAAACGGTCGGTATGTTTTTCGAATTGATCAACCCCAAGAGAAAATCCCCTTATTGTTGAAGTGTTTGCTGGATCAACAACTGCCGGTGCTTTCCTGCGCCCCGGTGCAGCGCAGTCTGGAAGAGGCTTACCTGAGGGCGGTCAGCCTGCATGAGGAAAACGGCTATGTCCACAATTGACCTTCGCCCTGCCTTTATTGTTGCTCAGCGTGAAGTCCGCGATCAATTTCGTGATTGGCGCATCATTTTTCCGATTGTATTTCTCACGCTGTTCTTTCCCTTTTTGATGAACTTCACTGCCCGGCAACTGCTCGATTTTGTCAATCAATATGGGGCCGGGCTGGTTGGCGAACGGCTGATTCCGTTCCTGTTACTGATTACGGGTTTCTTCCCGATCAGTGTCTCGCTGGTGATTGCGCTGGAAAGTTTTGTGGGGGAAAAAGAACGCGGCAGCATTGAACCGTTGTTGACCTCGCCGCTGGCCGACTGGCAGCTTTACCTTGGAAAATTACTCTCTTCCACAGTTCCACCGTTAATCGGGAGCTTTTTGGGAATGTCGGTCTACATCGGCGGTTTGGCCATCAACCGCATCCCCTTACCGGATGCGGAAACCATGCTGCAAATCATCATTCTGACGATTACGCAGGCGGTTGTGATGGTCAGCGGTGCGGTGGTGGTTTCTACACAGGCAACTTCGGTGCGGGCGGCAAACCTGCTGGCCAGTTTTATCATCATTCCGATGGCGTTGTTGATCCAGGCTGAGGCTGTGGTGATGTTCTGGGGGCGCGATACGCTCTCGTTGTGGTGGATTGTGTTCGGGCTGCTGGTGCTGGCGGTGCTCTTGATTCGGATTGGTTTGGCTCATTTTCAACGCGAGGAACTGCTGGGCAGGGAAATTGATGTTCTCAATCTCCGCTGGATCTGGCGTATTTTCTGGGGTAATTTTCGCGGTGAGGCGCGTAATCTGGTGGAGTGGTACCGTAAGGTATTGAGTAAGACCCTGCTTGAATTACGCGGCAGCATTCTGGCTGCGCTGGTGCTGGCGGTTATTGTCGTTTTTCTCGGCGCTCAGCAGGCAGACCGTT
This sequence comes from Anaerolineaceae bacterium, assembly GCA_003448875.1. Lineage (GTDB taxonomy): Bacteria > Chloroflexota > Anaerolineae > Anaerolineales > Anaerolineaceae > Bellilinea. The sequence continues at coordinate 19,634 of DLXG01000149.1, read as the reverse complement.
TTCTTCTCATCCTGCCGGAAGGTGAATTTGAACAGCGAGTTCAGGATTTGGGGCTTAACCTGCCGGTTGGCGGGTTCGGGAGCGTTCAGCAAATCTTTTTCCAAAACGTGCGCGCTCTCGTAGTCGGTTTGTTGTTGGGATTGTTCTCTTTTGGCGTGCTGGGAACCCTGCCGATGGTGGCAACGCTGGGTTTGCTGGGTTACTTTACCCGCATTATGGAAGTCAATCAATTACCGGCTGCTCAAATCATCCTGTCGGGTGTTGTGCCGCACGGAATTGCGGAGGTTCCGGCAATTCTACTCGCCACGGCGGCCGTATTACGAATTGGATTTTTACTGGCCACCCCCATGAAGGATAAAACAGTTGGGGAGGTATTTCTGATGGCCATTGCCGGTTGGATGCAGGTAATGGTTGGAGTGGTGATACCGTTGCTGTTAGTGGCTGCTTTGATCGAGTCGTGGGTAACACCGCTGCTTATGTTTCGCTTTTTGGGTTAATTTGCGCGGGTTATAATCTTTTCTGAAAAGGGAACGGCATGGATCAAATTATCTTTCTGGGCACCGCCAACGCCATTCCCGCCATCGGCCGGGAGAATACCCATCTCTTAATCCGCCACAATCAAGAGAGCATACTGGTGGATTGTGCCTCCAATCCGATTGTCCATTTGCAGCGCGGGGGGGTCAATCCGGAACAAATCAATCACTTGATTCTGACCCACTTCCATCCGGATCACGTTTCCGGCGCGCCTTTGTTCCTGATGGATTTATGGTTATTAGGACGCAAACGACCGTTGTTTATTTATGGGCTGGAACATACACTCAGCCGCCTGCAAGCCATGATGGAGTTGTATGACTGGCGCACCTGGCCGGGTTTCTTTCCGCTTGAATACCGCGTTATTCCTGAGGTTGAGAAAGCAAAGGTCTTAACACTGGATGGGCTGGAGATTGTAGCCTCACCTGTTAAGCATCTGCTGCCAACCATAGGAATACGAATTTCCTTCAACCATTCTCAAAAGGTGGCTGCCTATTCCAGTGATACCGAACCGTGTGAAGAGGTTGTGCGGCTGGCAAAGGACGCGGATGTGTTAATCCATGAAGCTGCCGGGCGTTCAATTGGTCATACTTCCTCGCGACAGGCTGGAGAAGTGGCCCAAAAAGCCGGCGTGAAGCGCCTGTACCTGATTCACTATCCGGCCAATTTGACGAAAGATGAACTGATCCAGGACGCCCGCACCGCCTTTGAAGGCGAAGTGTTTGTTTGTGAAGATTTTATGGGGATTGACCTGACAGAAGAATAACTCACCAGCCGAGCAGGAAGGGTTCCCACTCAGTATATTCGCTCAGGTGGCGTCCAAATATGTAAAGCGCCGAAGCCGGCGGCTCGGATGGAGTTCGCAACAACTGCATACCGGCTTCTGTGAGGGTACGCCCGCCTTTGCGGTGATTGCACTGGGGACAGGCAGTAACCACATTCGTCCAGATGTGCTGACCGCCTAAATGGCGCGGAATGACATGATCAATGGTCAAATCACCACTGCGCTTGCCACAGTATTGACAGGTGTAATTATCCCGCCGGAAAACCTCCCGTCGAGTCAGTTTGACCTTGGGACGCGGACGATGTACCATGTGCTGCAAGCGGATGATGGAGGGACGCGGAAAGGACGACCCAGCGGTGTGAATTTCCCCTCTGCCATTCATCACCATGGATGCCTTATGTGTCAAAATCAAACCAACCGCACGGCGTAAGTCGCAGACATTGATTGGCTCGAAATTGGCGTTGAGTACCAGCACATTATCCGCCATTGCGACCTCACCTGCAAAATTATAGCACCACCTTTTTACAATCGCTATGAGAAACGGGTTAAGAAGTGTTAATATTGATTAGAAAAGTGCTGATGGAGGTGAATTGTGAAGATTCTCATTGCGGGTGGTTCAGGATTGATCGGTACGGCATTGACCCATCACTATTTACAGAAGGGGCAGGAAGTGTACATCCTGACCCGGCGCGGTTCAGCGGCTGCTTTACCGGCGGGCGCAAAAGGTGTGGCATGGGACGCCAGAACAACCAGCGGGTGGGGAGACTTGATGGAAGAGGTGGATGTGGTGATCAACCTCACCGGTGAAAATCTTGGCGGCGGCCGCTGGACAGAAGAACGCAAGCAGCGTTTTTATAACAGCCGTATCCAATCCGGTAAGGTGCTGATTGAGGCGATGCGCCAATTCGCCCGCAAGCCGGCGGTGCTGGTGCAGTCTTCGGCGGTAGGCTATTATGGGGATGGCGGTGATCAGGTTCTGGAAGAATCCAGTCCGCCGGGCAAGGATTTCCTGGCCCGCTTGTGTGTGGATTGGGAAGAATCAACTCGCGAGGCTGAGTTTATGGGCGTTCGGCGGGTTGTGCTGCGCACCGGCGTTGTGCTGGCAGAGGGAGCGGAGGTTTTGAACCGCCTGATTTTACCGTTTCGATTGTTTGTTGGTGGCCCTTTGGGCAGCGGCAGACAGTGGCTGCCTTGGATTCACATTGCGGATGTAATCGGGGCAGTGGATTTTCTGGTTGAACATGAAACGATGGCGGGGGCTTTCAATCTGACTGCCCCGCAGCCGGTGCAAAACGCAACCTTTGGCAGGACTCTGGCGCGTATATTAGGCCGCCCATACTGGCTGCCAGTGCCAGCCTTTGCCTTGAAGATCATTTTAGGTGAGATGAGCAAACTGGTGTTGGAGGGCCAACGCGCCGTTCCCCGGCGGCTGCTGGATGGAGGTTATATTTTCCGCTTTTCGGAGCATGAAGCGGCCCTGCGGGACTTACTGGTCAAGGGCTGACCGGTTGAAGCGCGCTTTGCAGCATGGTTTCACCAATGGTTTGAGCCAATTGAGGGTTGTTTTCTTCCAGCAAAACGGCAATGGCCAGCGGTGTACCGCCCCATTGGGGCAGCGTCCCTCCAATAAACCATGTGTAAGCAGTTGATTCATATTGCTGAGCCGACAGGGACTGCCAGACAGGAAGATCCGGAGCGGCCAGTTGCTGGAGGGCATCTGTCACAGCCTGTTGATTGCCAAAAACTGGCACAGCAGCACCAGCCGGTAATATGACCCGCCCCTGATGAGGGGTTTCGACCGAGACGACCAGGCGCGGACTGGGACGGCTGCCGTTATTGGTCAGCGCAGCAGCAGCCTGCGCCATTTGCAGCGGAGTTACTTTTACCTCACTTTTCCCGATGGCTGCCAATCGGCTGCTGCTTATTTGAGCTGCCTGGGAAGGCGGGGCCACATCCAGACGGATGTCCGGTGCTGCAAAAAAGCCCAAGGCGTTGAAAAGTTCTCTCATCTGAGCGGTGGATATCTGACGGCTCATCTCCACCAGCGCAGCCGGGCAGCCGGCTTCGATGGCGGTCTCAAGGCTGAGCGGTGTGCGTGGTGGCCGGGCACAGGTCAGGGTTTGATTTTCGTGTATGTAGGAAAGATTGAGTGGTAAAACGGGCAGACTGCCTTTTTCGCTGAGATAGGTGTAAAGAAACGGGCCTAAAACGGTTGCGGTCGGATATTGTCCCTGGGTAGCGCGGTTGACGAACGGCGCAGCAGGATCGTTAAGCCATTCGGAATAGCGTTCATCAAGCCGGTTCGGATCATAATATGGATGAGAGGAAATGGCTAAAATCTCACCACTGCGGGCGTTGAGCAGGACAACCGCCCCGCGATGATTTTCCAACAGCCCGTCGGCGATTCGTTGTAAGCCCAAATCGAGACTCAGGCGCACATCCAACCCATCCGGCGGTTGAGAGTAAATCAATTCAGCCAGCCAGATGCGCGAAGCAGGATTTCCCTGTAAACCGCTCAGGTATCCATCCAGCGAGGCTTCCAGGCCGGCTTTTCCAAAACGCGGGTTGATGTAACCGATTGTGTTTCCCAGAGGCGGATAAAGCAACTGGCGGGTCAGGCTACCGCGTTCGCCAGTGGTGGTGGCAATCATCTCGTTGCGTCGGTCGAGCAGGTCTCCCCGCGGCACAAAACGCAAATTGACCATCCAACGAATATTTTCGGGGCGCGAAAGCAAAGCATCAGCACGCACGATGCTCCACCAGCCGGCCAGAACCGCCAGGGCGGCAAAACCTCCCAGAAAGAGAGCCGTAACCCATGTGTAGGCGCGGGCTTGTTGAACAGGCAGAGGCGGTTCAGGCCGCGGCAGGCTGACCCATAGCAACATCCCAATTCCGATGAAACTGGTGACCAGCGATGAGCCTCCATACGAAACGAACGGCAGGGTGACACCGGTAAGCGGTAAAAGGCGCAGGTTGCCGCCCATAATCAGAATGGCTTGAATTGCAAAATATACCCCAATACCTGCCGATAAAAAGTGTTGAAAGGAAGTCCGGGCCGCCAGTGATATAGCCAGACAGCGATAGGTTAACAGCGCAAATAAAGAAATCAATGCCAGTATGCCTGCCAGACCGCTCTCTTCAGCGATGGCGGCGGCGATAAAATCGGAATGAGCTACCGGCACCAAGGCCGGACTGCCAAGCCCTATACCGCTGCCCAACAAACGGCCGGTTGCAACCGAAATCAAAGATTGCACAATTTGAAAAGAACGGTTGGCCGGATCTACCCACGGGTTAAGCCATGCTTCCAAACGCAAACGGATGACATCGAAAACCAGCGTGCCGGCCAAAGCAGCCGCTATTAAGAACAACCCGCTGATGATCAGAATTCTTCTTCGCCCGGCAGCCAGAAAGATCACCAGGGTATAAATGCCAATGATCAGGGTGGCGGCTCCAAGGTCGCGCTGAAGCACCAGCATGAGTGCGGCGGAACCGGTCATGATCAGGGTTGGGGCGAGAAGTTCAGGTAGCCGAAAGCGGAATGGAATACGTTCGGCCAGATAGGCCGCCAGATAAACCACCAGCAGCAATTTCAACGGCTCGGAAGGTTGAAAGTAAAAACCACAGCAGCCCAGCCACAGCCGGGGGCCCTCGCCTGCCGGGTAGGTACCGAGTGCAAAGGTCAAAGCCGTCAGCAGCAAGCCAACGGTTAACCATAGGTATTTATAACGACGCAGCCACGTAAATACCTGCTGGTAACGGCTGATCAGCATCAGTGAGATGACTCCGACACCCAACCAGATGGTTTGTCGGTAACCTAACTGAGTGTCCAGCCGAAAAATCGTAATCAACCCCCAGCCGCTCAACAGACTGGTGATCGGCAGCAGATAAGGGTCGTGTTCTTCAAACAGGCGGTTCAGGTAGTGGTAGGCCAGACTGAATAGTGCCACCCACGCCAGCCATCCAATCCAGTGATGCCAGCGGTATTCAACCTGAAAAGAGTGCAATCGGACTGCTGGCGAGAGAGACAGAATCAGGCTGTAGCAGGCAGTAGCCAGCAAAGCAAACCCCATCAGCCTGCGCTCCAGCGGGTTTTGAGCGGCCGCAGCCGGAGGAAAGAGGAAGTTCACGGTTTGAGGTATTTATCCACTAAGAGAGCGAGTTTTTGACGGGTTTCCGGCGGAATTCTGGCCGGGTCGGTGATCAATGCTTTTTCCAACGCCCTGTCGCATTCACAGTCGGTATGCTCATCAAGGTGGGCAGCCAGCGTGCGAATGGCCTGCTGGGCTGAGGCAGTATTTTGAGAAAGGGTGCGGATGACCATCTCGACATTGACCGGTTCCTCAGCCAGATGCCAGACATCGTAATCGGTGATGTGGGCAAGACTGGCGTAGCACATTTCGGCTTCGCGGGCCAGAAAGATTTCCGGGCAGGTCGTCATGCCGATGATTGAAATACCCCAGGCGCGGAAGAGGTGCGATTCCGCCCGTGTTGAAAAGCGCGGTCCTTCAATTGTGATGAATGTGCCTCCCTGATGAACTTCCACGCCAGTGCTCAGGGCCGCTTCGTACAACTGCCGCGAGAGACTGGGACAGTACGGATCGGCGGTGCTGATGTGAGCAACCAGTCCCTCTCCGAAGAAAGAGCGCTTGCGGTCGCGGGTAAAGTCAATGACCTGATCGGGAATAACAAAGTTACCGGGTTTGTAGTCGTGCCGGAGTGAGCCGCAGGCGCTAACTCCCACCACAAAGCGCACCCCCAATTGTTTGAGGGCATAGATATTCGCCCGGTAATTGACCTCAGATGGCAGGATATGGTGTCCGATTCCATGCCGGGCAAGGAAGGCCACGCGTTTCCCTTCCAGGCTGCCTATCATAATTGGTGCACTGGGTTTACCGAATGGTGTGCTGACTTCAATGGATTGAACATCCTCCAATCCTTCAAAATGATACAGGCCGGAACCGCCGATAATTCCAAGTATGGCTTGTTGACTCATGCTACTCTCCCTCTTTGATCAAATTTGTTTTTTGGGTTCCATTTCAATTCGAAAGGTGATCTGTCCGCAGCGTAGTTCGTCACCAGAGACGAGGACAGCCCGGGTGGTCAGGCGTTCTCCGTTGAGAAAACTACCGTTGGTTGAATTTAAATCCTCCACCCACCACTGATTTTGTTGAAAGGTAAAGCGTGCATGTCTGGCAGAAACGGTTTCATGGGGAACGCACAGATTGCAAAGAGTATCCCGCCCCAGAATAACTTCGCTGGTCTGAAAACGCATCACTTCCCCGGCGGGCGGGTCAAGGGGCGTGAACAGCAGGGCGGGAATCGATTCGCGCGTCTGTTCTTGAGTTCTTACACGCAGATCCCGCCAGATCACACTAAAGGCCCAGTATAAAAAGACATACAACAAGAGGGCAAACAGGATCCGTAGAATCAGGACGAGAATACCGCTCATGCAGGCATTATACCGGAGGTTGGGCAGGTGATGTGCTGCCAATGGCAGAGGAATCACCGGCATCTTCGCCGTATATCAGCGTAAAACCGGCCAGCGAGATGACATCCCCCGGGAAGAGCATGGTTTGGGTTATGCGTTTCCCGTTGACAAAGGTTCCGCCGGAAGAATTGAGGTCGAACAGAATGGTCTGGTTTTTGGTGCGTCGGATTTGCGCGTGAGCGCGCGAAACCCGCAGGTCATCAATGACCAGATGATTATCTCCACGCCTGCCGATGTTAATCACCGGTTGATCTAACGGGAAGAACTGGCTGCCGTGTAAAATCAGATAAGCGCGGCTTGATTGTGCGGATGGCGTGAAATTGGCTTCGCCGGGTAAATGCAGAACAGCCGTTGAGCCGGGCAGAGTATCCTGATAGGTAGCCGTAATACGGGGTTGACCGGGCAACTGACGCGGGTCACCGACCACCTGAATGACGGGCGGCGCAGAAAATGATGCACCGGCTTCACGTACCGTTTCAAGCAGGGCCTGGTTCAGCCACGCCAGCCACTCAGGATTATTTTGCCAGTCGGCAGCCTCCTGAGGGTGCATGGCAAATACCAGCACATTTGGCAGAGGTTCGTTTTCTTGATTTTCTGCCAGCAGTTGTTCGCGGAGGGCCTCGACAATTTGAACGGCAAGATTGGGGTGATCCTTGCGCCAGGCCAGGGCTGCCAGCCGATTTTCGATCAAATCTTTGAGGCGGGATTCGATTTCATCAAGGCGTGATTTCATACTTTATAATTATAAGACCAGTCGAGGGAAGAAGATGAGCAAAGCAGGATTTGAAGAAGTACAACATACTGCGGATTGGGCTTTGAGGGTTTGGGCGCCCAACCGTTCAGAATTGTTCCGGCAGGCTGCTTTGGGGATGAATGCCCTGATGGGCCTGAGATTACAGGATGGGGCAGAGCAGCGGGTAGAGTTTCACTTATCCGCTGAGGATGACGAAAGTTTACTGGTATCCTTTTTGAATGAGGTTTTGTTTTATCTGGAAATTGACCGCATCGGTTTTGAGGATTTTCCCGTAAAATTAAATAACAGCAGGTTGGATGCCGAATTGTGGGGTAAACCAATCCGCAGCATCGAAAAACCGATCAAGGCAGTTACCTTTCACAATCTCGTCGTGCGGCGCGGCGAAGATGGATTGGAAGCCCGGTTGGTGTTTGATGTGTAGCGAGGTGAGCCATGATTCGAATACAGGACCTGAAAAAAGTTAGTGACTATGAGTGGGAGATTCCCAAGTCGTATCGGCAAGATATGCGCGTAGCCGTGCGGCTGTTTGTTACCCGGCGGTTGTTAGAAGCCGCCTTACAAGATTTATCCATTGAACAGGCGATCAATGCGGCAACCCTGCCGGGGGTGGTTGAGCCGGTGGTGGTGATGCCGGACATGCATCAGGGTTATGGTTTCCCCATTGGGGGTGTGGCGGCAACCCGCTATCCAAACGGCGTCATTTCGCCGGGGGCAATAGGATACGATATTAACTGCGGGGTGCGTTTGCTGGCTTCCACCATCCCGTTAGAGGCGGCTCAGCCACGGCTGGATGATCTTGCGAATGCTCTCAATCATTACTGCCCCAGCGGCGTGGGCAGCGAGGGTTTGATTCATTTATCCACTGCCGAGTTGGATGCAGTTTGCCGGCAGGGTGCGCGCTGGGCGCTGAAAAAGGGAATGGCCAGCGAGGAAGACCTCCGCCGCACCGAGGAAAACGGCTGTCTGGAAGGGGCTGATCCGGGTAAAGTCAGTCAGCGGGCAAAGCAGCGCGGGATGGCTCAACTGGGGACGCTGGGGGCCGGCAACCACTTCATCGAAGTGGATGTGGTGGATCAAATTTATGATGCGGAAGCCGCTGCGGCGATGGGTTTACAAGAGGGTATGCTGACATTGATGATTCATTGCGGTTCGCGGGGCTTTGGTCATCAAATCTGTACGGATTATGTGCAGGATTTGCAGTCGGCCGTGAAACGTTACGGCATTCAACTGCCCGACCGGGAACTGGTCTGCGCTCCGCTGGACAGCCCGGAAGGACAGAATTATCTGGCTGCCATGCGATCAGCCGCTAATTATGCTTTTTGCAACCGCCAGATTCTCGCGCATCATGCCCGGCGGGCATTTGAAGAGGTGTTTGCCGGCAGCGGCCTGCGCTGGCAGCTGCATCAGGTTTACGATATTGCCCATAATATGGGTAAAGTGGAAAATCACGAAGTTAACGGCAGAAAGATGAAAGTATGTGTGCATCGAAAAGGGGCAACCCGTGCCTTTGGCCCCGGCAACCCGGAGCTGCCGGATGTGTATAAGCCAATCGGACAGCCCGTATTGGTACCGGGCAGCATGGGGACGGCTTCGTGGGTGTTAATTGGCACCGAAGATAGCATGGCGCGTTCGTGGGGTTCTACCTGTCATGGCGCCGGGCGGGTACTCAGCCGGAACAAGGCCAAGAAAGACTTTCGTGGTGAACGGCTACGCAATGAGCTGGAGCAATCCGGTATTCATGTGCGGGCCGGGTCAATGTCCGGGCTGGCCGAGGAAGCACCAATGGCTTATAAGGATGTGGATGAAGTGGTCGAAACGGTCAGCGGGGCGGGGATTGCCCGCAAGGTTGCCCGTCTGCGCCCGGTTATTGTCATCAAGGGTTAGTCCTGATCGCTGCCATCCGTGGCCGGGCTGCTGATGACGGCCGTGCGGGCGCGGGTTAATTCAATCAATGCTTTCACCGGTAAACGGATATTCAAGCCGCGCTGACCGCCGGATATATGAATTTTCTCGTGCATGAGCGCGCTCTCATCCAAAATTACCTGAAAGCCGCGCTGCAATAAAGCCAGCGGTGAAATACCCCCAGCCTGCAGGCCGGTGATTTGCTCTGCCTCACGCTGGGTGGGCAAATGCAATTTTTTCTCACCTAAAAATGCTGCCAGGGCTTTCAAATCAACCTGATGTGGGGCCGGAATGACCGCCAGCACAGGTTTCCCGCCTTTTTCGCGGGTGACGACAATGGTTTTGTAAATCAGATAGGGGTCAACACCCAACAGTTGGGCGGTTTCCATGCCGCTGATTTTCTGATTGGGCAGCTCAAACGCCTCGAAAGGGATTTTTTTAGCCGTTAGAAGGCGGGTAACGTTGTTTGTGACCATTGCGACCCTTTGAATGGACTGGTACGCCAGCGCGACGGGCGCAAGTAGATCGGGTTGCTGAAAATCCACCCCCGCCGCTTGCCTGAAAAATTGATGTAGCATTCAACCCGGTAGACACCCGGCTCGCGGGTGATGTGGGTGCAAACCTCATGAGTGGTCCACGTCTTGATAACCTGTCCATCCTTCAATAAATTGCATTCGCACTTCTGGGGGAGTTTGATTTGCAAAGTTATAGCACTGTCCATCATCAATTCATCGCCCATAATGACCCTGCCGTTTTTACCCTGAGCGGTGAATCGAAAACCTCGCGTGGATGCGGGCAAGTCGTACCCTACAAAGCAATGTCCTTCCTGGAACGCCTGATAAATCATCTTTTTATCGCTGGTTATATCACCGCTGAGCGGCTGGGGTGTCAAAAGATGGGTGTTGATGGCGTGGAAGTGAAATTCGTAGGGGTAAATTGTCCTTCGAATCGGACCAACCCGGATATTTAAAGCGTGCGCATCGGAGCCACCAATGGCAACTACTTTACGATCCTGTGCCAGCAGGGCGTCCCAACGGGCCAGTACCTCCGGATGCGGGCCGTGGGCAAGGTAGTGGGGGAAAAAGCCGTAGAAAATGGCATCTATCCAATTCTTGATGTGGGTTTTGAGCTCACTCAAACCGTTCCATAACTCAATGCCGGTATAACCGGTTACCTGCCAGTCCTCCCACGAAATATCGTCTTCATGGAAAAGCGGTAAAGCCGGGTCGCGCGGATGGGCAATAAAAGAAAGGCCACCACTTTCCCGAACACGGTCAATCAGGCGCTGGGGGTCATCCGCAAAGCGGGCCATTTCACGGTTGCAGCCCAACACCAACAGGTGCGATTTTTGCGGTAAGCGAGCCTGGTCGTGGACTTCTTCACCGATCAACATGAGCAAGGTTTTACCGTTTTTGCGATGATAACCTTCAAAGCCGTTGACCAGTATATTATGGTCGGTTACGATAACCACGTCTAAACCCGCAGCGAGGGCAGCCCTGGCAATATCGGCATGAAGGCCACTGCCATCGGAATAACGGGTGTGCATGTGCAGATTGGTGACCAGTTCGTGCATGATGGTTGACGATTTCCACCCTCAAACGGTATAATCGGTTCGTTCAAGATTAAGGAGGACGAGCGTGGTAAATTACATTGACATTGCTTTGATTATAATCTCAATCGCGTTGATTGCGAGCGTGATCTTTCAAAACAAAGGGGTCGGTCTGGGTGGTTTGACCGGCGCAGACAGCAGTCAGGTGTTCACGGCTCGGCGCGGTTTGGAAAAGACCATTTTCCTGATCACCATTGGGCTGGCGATTTTATTCGTCATCCTCACCCTCCTTTCGGTAGCCATTGGTTCCTGAATCAAACGCAGGTATCTTAAGATCAGGGTGTAGTCCGTATAGTTAAGGGCGATTGGCACCTTTCTGGGGAGATCGCCCTTTTAGGTTTAACAAATAAAATGAAAAAGTTTCGCTGGCAAATTCTGATTATTCTGCTGACCGGTTTGGTGGTCGGGATTTTACTGCTCAGTGAGCAGCCCGAAGGGGTTACTCAAATTGTACCCGAGCCCGTCACGGGTGGTTTTTATACCGAAGCCTTGATCGGCTCATTGCAACGTTTGAATCCGCTGCTCGATTTTTATAATCCGGCCGACCGGGATATAGACCGTCTCTTATACAGCCGTCTACTTTCCTTCGATGAGCGGGGTATTCCGTTGCCGGATTTAGCCGCTTCGTGGGGAATTTCGCAGGATGGGACGATTTACAACTTCGAGATACGCCCGGATGTCAAGTGGCATGATGGTCAGCCGCTGACCGCAGCCGATATTTTGTTTACGATTGAAATGCTCCGTAACGGTGGCGAGATTGTGCCGGTAGATCTTCAGCGGTTCTGGCGCGATATTGAGGTTGTTCAATTGAGTGACACCCTCATTCAATTCAAACTTCCCGAGCCGTTTGCGCCGTTTCTGGATTATTTGACTTTTGGGATCGTTCCTCAACACCTCTTGGGCAACCGAACGATTGACCAAATCAGGGATTTGCAATTCAATATTCAACCCATCGGCAGCGGCCCATACCGCTTTGATCAGTTGATTGTCGAGGATGGGCAGATTGCGGGAGTTTCTCTGGTGGCATTTGAGGATTATTACGGAAAAAAACCTTTTATTCCGCAGATCATCTTCCGCTATTTTCCCGATGCGGCTTCGGCTTTACAAGCCTACCGGGCAGACCGGGTGATGGGAATCAGTTCAATCGGTGAGGATGTGCTTGCCTTGGCCCTTGCGGAACAAGATCTGGCCATCTATACCGGCCGAAAACCCGAACTCAGTCTGATCCTGTTTAACTTAAAAAATCCGGAGGTTGGCTTTTTCCAAAAGCCGGAAATACGGCGGGCACTGTACTTAGGAATCAATCGTCAGTATCTGGTGGATAGAGTGCTGGGCGGGCAGGCCATCATGGCCGATGGGCCGATTTTCCCCGGCACGTGGGCCTATTACGATGGTTTAACCCGAGTCAATTATGACCCCGAACGTGCCCGGCAGATTCTGATTGATGCCGGTTACAGTTTGCCGGCTGAGGGGGGGGAAGTCCGCATTGGCAAGGATGGGGATGCGCTTCAATTTACCATGCTGGTGCCGGATACGGCTCGCTACCGCGCTTTGGCCGAGGCCATCCAACAGAATTGGGCAGATCTGAATGTACAGGTCACTTTGGAGTTTTTACCTTACCCGGACTTGATTGAGCAGCGCTTAACCCCGCGGGATTATCAGGCCGCGCTGGTGGATTTGAACTTTACCCGCTCTCCAGACCCCGATCCATATCCATTCTGGGATTCGATCCAGGCCACCGGCGGGCAAAACTATACCCAATGGGATCATAAAATTGCCAGTGAATATCTGGAAGAGGCCCGCATTACCATAGACTTAAACGAGCGCGCCCGATTGTACCGTAATTTTCAGGTGATTTTTGCCGATGAACTGCCGGCCTTGCCGCTCTTTTACCCGGTTTACAACTACGGTGTAGATCGTCAGGTGCAAGGGGTGCGGATGGGGCCTTTACTGGAAAGCAGCGACCGCTTTGCAACGATTCTGGAATGGTATCTTTCCAGCCGCCCGGCGGCAGTGACCCCCACTCCCTAAATTCAGGATGCGGGAAAATGACACCTCTCTCTAATGACGCAGCCTTTCTTCAATCTGCTGCGCAGGTTTTGGAAGATTACCTGCTATCGGATGTCTTGTTCTGGCCATTGCAGCGAGAAAAAGGAACGATGCTGGGTGGTGATTCCGATCAGTTGACCCCCGGAAATTTACTGCTCAGTCTGGCTCGTTTGGGAAAGGCAGCCTCTGCTGACCCTTCACTGGCCGATGCCTTGCAAGAGATTGAAAAAGTACGCCGGCAATGGAAATCGGCCTGGCTTAACAAATGCGGCAAAGAATGGGATCAGCGCATGAGGCTCTGGTTGAATTATCTGAATGATTTGCCAAAAGAACCCCGTCAAACCTTGCCAGCGGATTTTCCCTATCATGTTCGGCAGCGGGTCATTTTGCATCTGTTGGGTGAAGAAATCGGTGATCTGCCTGCTGAAAAAAAGAATCTGCTTCAAAATAGCGATGAAATGCTCCGCTCGCTCAGCCAGACTGGTGAGTTTGTATGGCAAAAGAGTCTACAAGAGCAGTTCCCCGTTTCATCTTTCTGGTATCTTTATCGGAAAACAGGAAAGGAAAAGTCCGAATGAGTAGAAAACGATTTTATACCGGCAAAGGTGATAACGGCACGACCGGTCTGCTCGGTGAGGGGCGTGTTTCAAAAAGCCATCGGCGGATCGAGGCGCTGGGTTCGTTGGACGAAACGACCGCTGTACTGGGGTTTGCTCGCAGCCTGACCGAGGATCAGCAGATTGCCGAATTAGTCCTTCAGATTCAACGCGAATTGTATCAACTGATGGCTGAAATTGCTGCGACCCCGGAAACTGCCAAACAGTTTCGCAGCATCGGCCCTGAGCATGTTCAGCATCTGGAACAACAAACAGATGAGTTGAGTGAAGCAATCGAATTGCCGCGTGAATTCATTGTGCCCGGCGATACCCCTGCTGGCGGCGCATTCAGTCTGGCACGCGCAATCTGCCGCCGGGCTGAAAGGCGGGTGGTAGAATTGAACGAACAGGAACCCCTGTCAAACCCCCAAATTATTCCATACCTGAATCGTTTGTCTTCATTGTGTTTTGTGCTGGAATTGTATGAAACTCAAATTCATGGAAAGGCACGCCCCACACTGGCAAAATACCGCTAAACATGACCGGAACATTGATTAATGTAGTAACGATTTTAGTCGGTGGTTTGCTGGGGCTACTGCTCGGCAGCCGGCTGCCCGAACGCTTACGCCAGACGGTAATGGCGGGGCTAGGCCTTTTCACCTTTGCTTTTGGGCTAAAAATGTTTCTGGAAACCCAAAATGCACTGGCAGTTCTGGCCAGTTTACTGCTGGGAGCGGTAATTGGCGAGTGGTTGCGAATTGAGGATGGGTTGAGAAATCTGGGGCGCTGGCTGGAAGCGCGATTTAACAAAGGCAGCGCTTCGACGCAGGATAATCGCTTTGTGCGCGGGTTTTTAACTGCCTCGCTGGTTTTTTGTGTAGGCCCCATGGCCATTCTCGGTTCTATTCAAGACGGTTTGACCGGTAATTTTCAAACCCTGGCCGTTAAGGCAATTCTGGATGGTTTTGGGGCATTGGCCTTTGCATCCACGCTGGGGGTAGGGGTTTTGTTTTCAGCAGTTGTATTGCTGGGCTATCAGGGCAGCATCAGTTTGATGGCTGCCCAGTTACAGGCTTTGATTACTCCCGCCATGATGCAGGAATTGAACGCGACGGGCGGGGTGATTCTGCTGGCGATTGCGATAGGCAGTCTGTTGGAAATTAAACCAATTCGCGCCGGCAACTTTCTGCCGGCGCTGGTGATTGCACCCTTAATGGTTGTCTTAATGCAAGCCTTGGGGGTTTATTGAGATCTAGGGATTCAGTTTAGCCAGTTCCTGTTCGATGGTATCAAAGAGTTCGGTTTGCCCGACCAACTGACCATTGACATTAAAAGTTGGGGTGCCGGTAACACCCAGTCCGCTGGCGTAGCGGGCATCGTCCAGCACGCGCTGCTGGTACTGGCGGCTGTTGTAGCAGCGGTCAAAGGCGCCGGTATCCAGATTCAACTGGCGGGCAATCCCTTTGAGCATGGCATCGTTTAATTCTGTGCCAAAATTGGCAAAGACGTAGTCGTGGTACTCCCAGAATTTACCCTGATCGAGGGCACAATAAGCGGCTTCTGCGGCACGATATGACTCCGGGCTGATAAAGCTCAGCGGTACATACTTGAAGTAGACTTTGCCGGTAGCCACATAATCCTCGATCAGCCGTTTTTCAGACCTCTCCCAGAAATCGCGGCAGTGAATGCATTTGAAGTCCGAGTACTCTTCGATTTTTATGGGAGCATTTGGGTCTCCAACGGCCTGGCCGTCAATTTGCGGACGGTTGATAATTTCCGGTTTGGCAATCCGGTCGGCGCTGGCGGGCTGATTGGATACAATTAATAAAACGGCAATGGCAACCGCCACCACAGAAATGATGCTGATCAGAATAATGCGGGTACGCTGTTCCTGTTTGCGGCGCTGCTCGCGAATAGCGACTTTACGACTGGCTTCTTTGGCTTTGGCGGGCATTTATTTCCTCCGTGTGTAAGCAAAATCGTTTAATGTTGAACAAATTTTGCCATAAATGGGACTAATTGTCCAGTTATTGTTGATTCTTCTGGTAGAGCCACACAGAGAAACTCTGGTCACTGCGTTGAAAGCCGATTTTTTGATAAAGGGATAAGGAAGCGTGATTGTCATCCTGCGTATTGAGGGTTAATTCCCACCACTGATCCCGCTTGCAGCGTTCGATTAAATCGGCTACCAGCGCATAACCGATATGCCGGCGCATAAATAACGGATGAACCGCCAGCCTTGCAAGATGGATGGAAAAGAGATTGGAGGTGCTGATTTGAAATCCCACAATCTGTCCATCTACTTCGGCAACAGTAGCATAACGAGCCCGCTGGTACGAAATTTCAATTTGCGGCAGCGAATTCTGCCAGATCGGTTCAAATGATTGCTGGTCAATGGCTGCTACTTCCGGCAGGTCTCCCTCCTCCATGGGGCGTACGAATATAGAAGAGGGGATGATGAAGGGGGGTTCTTCCCCTTCCAGTTTACGATAGAGGGTAACGATGGATTGATGGTATTGGAAGCCACAGTCTTCTAACAGGGGAATCAGCCATTCCTTCAACCCCAAAGCAGCGACGGTCGGCATATTATCACGGTTGAAATGGGCCAAACATTTTTCAAGTAAGGCTGGCCAGTGCTCATACGGGAATATACCGCGCCGGCAGCCGTAAATCCGCAGCCAGGCGATTCCGGCGGGCTCCTCGATTAATGCCAGCGCAGCGCGGATTCCCGATGCGTCTTCAACCAGCCAGAATGGTTGTTTACCAAGCCACTCGAGGGGTGAAGACCAGTCCAGATGATAAAAAACATAATCGGCCTGATTAAGGGTTGCTGAAAGTTCTGGACGATCCTGTGGAACAGCGCGGCGAATTCTAAACTGCTCAGACATGAAGTTTGCTCAAAGAGGTTAGGCTTATTTTACACCGCTTAAACGACGGATCATTCCCATTAAGGAACGCAAGAGACGGTCTTTGAAGGACAACTTACTCTTTTCTTCCAATGCGGCATCCATACTGACCAGCGACTCAATCCGTTTGCCCTGCCTTAACTGAATGGTTGAAATTCGTTGAAGGACATACGCCCGCATCTCTTTTTCGGAAATCTGTTTGAACAATGCCGCAGATTGGGTAAACAAAGCCAGTGCTTCGTCGAATCGTTTCAAGTCCTCCAGCGCGCTGGCAAGATTAGCCAGCGCCATCGCCTGCCGTTTGAGGTCGCCCGCCTGTGCAAAAATCTGATCGGTGCCAAGCGCTGCCTGATAGGCTTGCTGCGGTTTGCCGGCTTTGAGGTACGCCACCGAGAGATTATTCTTCATTTCCGCCTGTTGAAGGATTTGATTCTCAGCCGTGAGTGCTTCCACTGCCGCAGAGAAGGCATTGGCAGCAGTTTCATAATCCTCGTTTTGATAGGCTTCCCATGCTTTTTGAGTAATGGTCTGGATATCCAACTCGGACATGGCTTCCCCTCTGTGCTGCATATTTAGTAAGTGATTTCCAGCAAACCTTCGGCCACTGCCCGTAATTTTTCAACCGAAAGTTCACTCAGGCGCATGGCCAGTTTCAGGTAGGGCAGGTTGACCGGTTTGCAGATAAATTCCCGCACATCTTCGGGTAGTTCCATAAATCGTTGAATGGCTATCCTTTCTGACCGCCACTGTCCAATCGGCCCGCGCTGGTCAAATAATTCCTCCATGCGAATTTGTAAATGATCGGTGAGGATTTCCAATTCCGGCAGCGGGATGGCTTTTTCACCCAACTCGTAGGCCTCGATTCGCTCTTTGGGGATGGCGGTTTTTTCCTCCATCTGCTGCAAGGTCAAGTTCATTGTCTGGCGTGCCATGCGCAAACGAGCTCCGATGATTTTATGGCGCAAGGCTACATAGGCAGGGGACTGTTCGAAGGGTTCCTCCATTCCCTGTCCCAGCAGGGATTGGGCGCTCCAAAAATGTTCCAGTGGAATATCCAAGTAATAGGCAAAGGCTTCCAATTGTGGCAGGGAAGGTGCAAGCAACCCGGCTTCGACCTGTTCGTATTGCTCAGGGGTAATTCCCATGACCCTGGCACATTGTTCAACACTGCGGTTGCGGGATATTCGGGCATCGTAAATCAATAGCCCCAATTTCCGCGTTCTGAGTTGGGTTGCCTGTTGGATAGTTTTCATGGTGCACCTCACCGAAGCGGGATGAAAGAGCCGTTCATCTCATTATAGCATTGCCCGAAAAAAATTTACCTGCGCCTTCCCAGCATACTGCTCAGGTCTGCTCCGAATACCTCGGGACCCAGTTTGAAGCCGGCGGCTTCCAACCGCGGCGTGAACAAAGGGCGAATTCCGGTTGGTTTAAGTTCGCCAATCACTTTCCCTTCCGGGTCTATGCCGGTTTGCTGGAATTTGAAAATGTCCGTCATCACAACGGTTTCACCCTCCATCCCGGCAATTTCAGTGATGGAGGTAACTTTGCGGGTGCCGTCTTTGAGACGCGTCTGCTGGATGATCATATCAATGGCAGAGGCAATTTGTTCGCGAATGACGCGAACCGGTAGATCCATGCCGGCCATCAGACACATCGTTTCCAGGCGTGAGATGGCATCGCGAGGGGAATTGGCGTGCAAGGTGGTCAAAGAGCCGTCGTGGCCGGTGTTCATGGCTTGCAGCATATCCAGCGCTTCTCCACCGCGTACCTCGCCGACAATAATTCGATCGGGGCGCATGCGCAGAGCATTGCGCACCAGATCGCGGATGGTTACAACCCCTTTGCCTTCGCTGTTCGGCGGCTTGGTCTCCAGACGAACAACATGCTCCTGTTGAAGTTTCAATTCGGCGGCGTCTTCAATGGTTACAATCCGTTCTTCTTCAGGAATAAAGCCGGACAGGACATTCAATAAGGTGGTTTTACCCGAACCGGTGCCGCCGGAAATAACGATGTTCAAACGAGCCATCACGCAGGCACGGATAAACTCTGCCATTGTGGGGGTTAATGACCCGAAACGAATCAAATCTTCCACGGAAAGTTTTTCTTTCTGGAACTTGCGGATGGTGATGGTGGGGCCGTCAATGGCAACCGGCGGAATGACGGCATTGACCCGTGAACCGTCCGGTAAGCGGGCATCTACAGTGGGACTGTCCGGATCAATCCGCCTTCCCAGCGGCAGGATAATCTTCTCGATGATTCGCATGACCGCGGCGTCGTCCTCAAAGGTGATGTTGGTTTTGAGGATTTTGCCCTTCTTTTCGATATAAACCTTCTTTGCGCCATTGACCATCACCTCGCTGATTTCGGGGTCGTCTAAAAGCGGTTGAAGGATGCCAAAGCCGAGTAATTCATCCATAATTTCGCGGAAAAGTTGATCCCGCAGGGTGGTCGGCAGGCTGATTTTCAGACCGCTATACGCCTGATTGAGCAGTTGAGAAACCACTTTGCGGCGGTCTTCGGTCAGACGGGGATTATTTTCCAGTTCCCGTGAAATCAGATTAATCAGGTGGTTTTTAAGTCTGGCAAGTTCAGCAGCATGTTGGGAAGGGATTGCCGGATTCATGGTTCACCTGCCTTGTTTCCCTTTAATTCGCTTTGAGGCAACACCCATTCGATACTGGCAATGTTGACTGCCACAAAATTGCTTTCGTAGAGGAGGTTTTTACCCTCCCGATCGAAAATTTTTGCCTGTGTGACCGCTAAAAAAGCAGTCGTTCGGTCCAGTTCGTCCTTCAGGCGGTCCTCCGGGCGGACGTGAACACGACCGTGAATGCAGCTGGTGGGGGTTTGAATAACCACATCCACCGGTTCTTTGGTGACAACCTGTGTAAATATCTTCCCTTTTTCTTCAAAGTTCGCAAACATATTGACCCTGGCCTATCTTTTATGAGTGGGTTGATTGATCGGGGGCCGGCATGAGATAACCCAATCCGGAGCGGGTAACGATGTGTT
>DLXG01000050.1 GCA_003448875.1 Anaerolineaceae bacterium | reverse complement strand
AATGCCACCAACCGAACAAGTTCGCCGGTTAATAAGTCTGTATCCATGACTTCATTCCTCCGAAAAGTTTGTTTTCCAGTCCATCTGCAACATTCCCACGATGAGACGATCCCAATAGCGGGTATGGTAGTAAACCATCTGGCGCTGGCGTACATACACCCGCATTCCGATATCTAAAAGGGTGTGTAAGACCTGTGGTTGAAATTCACCGGTACTGCTGGCAACCAATGCCATGTCCAGTTCCTCAAAGGCATACCGCAATCCCATTTTCGCTGCTTCAGCCAGATACCGTCCTTTATGAGATTCGTCACCGATTAATACTTTCATCCAGGTTGTCCGGTTTGACCACGACACCCATGGGAATTCTAAAACGCCAATCAACCTCCCCTCATCACGCAGGCGGATGGCAAACAAGACTGAATCGCGGCTTTCTGAAGCTCGCTTCAACTGTTCTTCCCGCTTCTTTTTGACCTGTACGGAAGCAAGGGGGTGTGGTTCACTACTGAGTTGACAACCCCAGGCATAATCCCAACGCCGGGTAAAACCGGCTTCAATGCTGGCATCTTTTTCCGGGTCATAAGGATCGAGCAACAAAGATTGAGACTCAAACAATTGTGTGTTAAACATCATCAGGCCCTCCAAAAATTTTCATTCTATTTTCCAAACGGTCTCCGAATCCACCGTGCCAATTTCTCTCCAAGAAGATTTCGACCGTTTAATCATCCAGACCTTTTCCATGTCGGCAATCAGTATCTCACAGGCGGATAATCCTTCGAAGTGCATTTGCCAGTCATGGATCAGCCGCATCGAATCCTCAAACCGTTGTTCACAAACCACCAGCAAACGATGGAACACCCCCGAGGATCCATCACGAAGCAATTGCTCCAGCGCCGGACGTTTTTGATCATCCGCTCGGGGAATATCCACATACACCGCCACCAGATTTGATAATTGATTCATCTGGCGAATCAGCATTAAACCGCCCTGTAAGCAGCGTTTTGCACTCCGGCTATAGGGCTGACCAGCCGACAAGTTACCGGAAACATACATCGCCAGTGAGGAAGGTGCTCCTATCTTTTCATTATTCAAGTAATCCACACGGTAAGCGCCGGTACGCATAAAAACTTCAAACACAGTCGACTCCATTGATGGTTGATATCCTTGTTTGTCGTCAATTGAAGACCTTACTTTCAAAAATTTAGCTTCGGAGTGATCGTTTTTATTCAACATGGCAACACCTCCGGATAACACTACGAAAAAAAAGCCACGGGGTTTTCTTTTCCCGCGGCTGTAATAAACCGAATACGATCAAACAAACAGCCACGGGATCGGCGTGCTCCCGTGGCTGTCGGCGATTTAGAGTCCGTTCGAATTACCGGGCAACAGGCGCACTCCGAGAAGGTACACAACCAACTCCACCGGTGGCGGCGAGCAGGCTGCTAAATGGATAATCAGTGCAAACTCCTACCATCTCGTGTGCATCCTTTCCACAGAATACTTACTCGCTGATAGTATCACAGGGTTTTCACACCTGTCAAGGTTTTAAGAAAAAATTAATCTTAATCAATTTTTCAAATTGAATAATCCACTGAGCCGTGCTACAATTTTTTCAACCTCTCAATTTCATAAAGTGATCCGATGAAAAAAGTCATTGTAATTACCGATAGCAGCGCCTATTTACCACCCTTTCAAACCGACTCACTACCCATCGAAGTCATTCCCCTCTATCTAACGTGGGAAGGAAAATCCTATGCGGATGGAATTGACCTGAAACCAGAAGATTTCTTCCGCCGCCTGAGCCAGTCTTCTGAAATGCCGCGCACCTCACAGGTACCTTTACAAACCTTTTTGAATGTTTACCGCCGTTGGTTGGAAAAAGGGTACGATATCCTCAGTATCCACATTTCCAGTAAAGTGTCCGGGACGGTAACGGCAGCCATTCAGGCTGCCCGCGAGTTGGCCGCCGAAAAAATCCGTGTATTCGATTCGCTCAGCGGTGCCGCAGCCATGGCTTTTCAGGTTGTGGAAGCCGCCCGAGCCGCTGCGCAGGGTGCAACTCTGGCCGAATGTGAACGAATTGCCCAAAAAATTCGGGATGCCAGCCATACCTATTTTATTCCCGGCACATTGGAATTCTTGCACCGGGGTGGTCGGATCGGCGGGGCGGCTGCGCTGGTAGGTTCAGTGCTGAAAATTCACCCTATCCTTGAAACCCGCAACGGTGTCATAGAAGCCTGCGAAAAAGTCCGCACCATGAGCCGCGCCATGCAGCGCATGGTTGAGTTAATGGAAAAAAGAGTTGGAGATTGCAGCCGAATCATGGCGGCCAGCCTGTATGCGGACATTCCCGAATTAGCCGATGCGCTGCTCAACCTTGTCGTCCAGCGTTTGGGAGACCGCCTTCAAAAGACCTGGTTTTCTACCATCAGCCCGGTCATCGGAGCTCACATTGGCCCCGGTGCGGTCGGCATGGCTTTCGCCTGTCAGGAAGATTAATTTGGAAACCCATAGGAGGCTTCGGCAATGATCACCTTACTACTAATCCTTGCCTTAATCATTGCGGTGATTGCGGTCATTTTTGCCCTGCAAAACACAGCTGCAGTCAGTGTCAGTTTTTTTGTGTGGCAATTTAACCAATCCCTGGCTCTGGTCTTGCTGCTGGCTGCGTTTGTGGGAGTTATCATCGGTTTACTGACCATCCTGCCCGGTTCGATCAAAACCCGCTGGCAGTTAGCTGCCCGCAACAAAAAAATCGCTTCTCTGGAAAAAGAGATCGAGGAGTTGAAAGAGAAGTTAGCCAGTACCGAACAACAGCTTCAAGCCTTGCAGGTTTCCGCTCCCGCCAAACCAAGCGATTCGATCCCGGCTTCGACAACCTCACCCGAGCAACCCAATTAACGGCTATCCTACACTTTCTTTTTCAGGATTCAAAACAAATTCCAAAAAGAAGGGGCGTTCAGGCGAGCGGTCGCCCCGAAAACGGGACATTAAACCAATCAACTTACGCTGAATGCCATATTTCTTATCAAACAGGCGATCAACCTGTTTGATTTTTTCTTCATCCCGCAAGACTCTGCCGCGCGCGGAGATAAACTCCCCTAATGGATTGCCGCGCACATCACTGGGGGCAATTAATGCCCGGCCATTGGCACGGATACGTTTGGCCTTGCCGGATTGTTCCTGTGTAAAAACATACAAACGTTCCTCATGCCAGACAAACCATACCGGTGTGGCAATAGCCTGACCATTTTTACGAAAAGTGGTCAGGTTGATAAATTGTCCGTTTTCCAGCCATTCAACTTGGTGATTACTCATCGACTGTTCTCCAACAAAAATTGTTTCAATTCAATATTACATTCTGAAACCGTCCATTTCAATCAACAGGAGCAGAAAAGGTTAGACAGGTTAAATTGTGAAGAAAAGAACGATATGACATTCGTCATGACATTTATCACTTTACGTGCCCGACCAAGAGAACTACGATAAGGTTGTTACAGGTTGTTATAACTTTTTATATCAAACTATGGAAGAATTACTCACTACCCGACAGGTGCAAGAACTTCTCAAAGTTGACCGAATCACCATCTACCGCATGTTGCAGGATGGACGATTGAAAGGGGTCAAGATCGGTCAACAGTGGCGTTTCCCCCGCGGTAATGTTGAACGATTACTGAACAACGGCGCTTCCATCAAGACAGAAACAGCTGCGGAATTAACCGCGACATTTCCGGCGCATTGTATTCAACCGGTACAGGATCTCTTCGCAGAAGTCAGCGGGCTAAGCGCTGTCATCCTTGATTTGGACGGCAATCCACTCACCGAAATCAGCAATTCTTGCGAATTTTGCCAACTACTCTGGAAAAGTGACAGCGGCCGGGCAGCCTGCTTGGAGTGCTGGCGGGAGTTCGCCCACCAGGCAGCAGAAGGAAAAAATTACCTCACCTGCCACACCGGACTGAGTTATTGGATACACCCGATTATGGAGAACTCAAAACTGGTTGGGTGGTTTATTACCGGCGGATGTCTGCAAGAACCACCCAATACAACTAAAACATGGCAACGCCTTAGTGAACTTTCCCGGCAATTCAATATCCCTACAGAAACGCTTCAAAATGCCTTCGAGAAAGTACCATCCCTCTCTCAAGAGATGCAGCCTCGAGTCAATTCGTGGCCGGCGGTTGCCGCGCGGGCTGTCGAGGGCATTTTGCGGGAACGAACATCTTTCATCAACCGGTTACAGCAAATCGCTAATCTCACTCAAATATCCTGACAAAAGGAGTACGTTTCTATGAAAAAACTGGTCATTTTAGGTGCGGGTACCGCGGGAACCATTGTCGCCAACCGCTTCAAGCGCGTCATGGATCTGGATGAGTGGCAAATCACTCTTGTGGATCCAGATCCGATCCACTACTATCAACCCGGCTTTCTGTTCATTCCTTTTGGGATGTATACGAAAAACGATGTGATCAAGCCCAAACGGGATTACATCTCCGCTCCCCTGACTCTGATCCAGTCCGCCGTTGAGGAAGTGGATCCCGTTCAGCGGCTTGTGCGGCTTGCCAACAAGCAAACCCTTTCTTACGATTACTTAATCATTGCCACTGGTACCGATATCCATCCCGAAGAAACCCCCGGTATGGCCGAACACGAATGGGGTAAATCCATTCACTCTTTTTACACATTGCAAACCAGCCTGACCTTAAACCAGATGCTGCACAACTGGGAAGGTGGCAGGCTGGTAGTCAACGTCGTTGAAAACCCGATCAAGTGTCCGGTGGCTCCCCTGGAATTCATCATGCTGGCCGACTGGCACTTCCACAAACATGGCAAGCGCGACCGGGTTGAAATCATCTATGCTACCCCGTTGCCCGGCGCCTTCACCAAACCGGTTGCTTCCCGTCTGTTAGGCGAGCTGTTGGAGCGGAAGAACATTCATGTAGAACCCGAATTTATGATCGAAAGGGTTGAACCGGATGCCAAAAAAATCGTCTCTTATGATGAACGCGAGATCGAGTACGATTTGCTGGTTACCGTTCCGCTCAACAAAGGCGCTGAATTCATCGCTCGCTCCGGGTTGGGCAATGAATTGAATTATGTGCCGGTGGACCAGTACACGCTGAAAGCCCAGGCCTATGACAATATCTTCGTTCTGGGGGATGCTTCGGATGCGCCCGCTTCCAAAGCCGGGGCTACGGCTCACTTTGCCATTGATCTCTTCACCGAAAACTTCCTTCGCTATGTAGAAGGGCACGAATTAAAACCCTACTTCGACGGCCATGCCAACTGCTTCATCGAAACGGGCTTTGGCAAAGGCTTGATGATTGATTTCAACTACCATCAAGAACCTCTGCCGGGCCGCTATCCTCTGCCGGGCATTGGTCCCTTGACTTTGCTGGAAGAGTCCGAGTTCAACCATTGGGGCAAATTAATGTTCCGCTGGATGTACTGGCACATCCTGCTCAAAGGCATGGAGGTACCCCTGCCCTCCGAAATGAGCATGAGCGGCAAGCGAATGGTATAGGGAGGGAATATGACTCTGGAAGCCGACCTTCAGGTTCTAAACCAGAAACTGGATTTGCTCACCACTCAGGTGGCGTATTTGACCGAACAGGCACGTATTGCCGCACAGGAACGGGAAGCGCGCAGCGACCTCGTTGATACCGCCATGCCCATTGCACGCGAGGCTATGGATATCGTCACCCGCGAACTGCAGGAAGTGCAAGAGGAAATCCGCATGGAGGACCTGCTGCGCCTGAGCAAGAAGCTGCTCCGGCACGTTCCTCAGTTAGAGATGCTGCTCGACCAGCTGGACAGCCTGAGCGATCTGCTGGCAACCATCGGGCCAATCAGCCGCGAGATGATTACCAAACTCACCGAGTTAATGGACGAGTTGGATCGCAAAGGGTACTTCGCTTTCGCCCGGGGTGGCACTCGGCTGGTGGACAATGTAGTTACTTCTTTTACAGAAGAAGATGTCAACCGCTTAAGCGATAATATTGTGTTGATCCTGAATACCGTCAAGGACATGACCCAACCGGAAATCATGTCTTTTGTGCGAAACACGCTGCTATTAGCCGAAGAGGAAGTCTCCAAACCAGTCAGTACTTCCATGCTAAGCATTCTGCGTCAGATGCAGGACCCGGCAGTACGGCGTGGTTTGGCCTTGACTTTGCGGATTTTACGCGCTATTGGCGTGCAAAGTACAAATGGGCAGCCTGCCCGAATTGAATCATAAACCCTGAGCCAGAAGGCTCAATTAAAAAAACAAACTGGAGGAATAAAACCATGGTTGCAAAAACAATTGCTGGAAAAACTGTTGAAGTCAACGAAGATGGCTTCATGACCAATCCCAACGAATGGACCGAGGAAATCGCCGTCGAAATCGCCAAAGAAGAAGGCATTCCCGAACTAACCGCTGAGCACTGGAAGATCATCAACTTCTGCCGTCAGGCAGCCGGCACCAGCGGCAAAGCCCCCACGCTGCGGCAGATCACCACGGGGACGGGAGTTTCGACCAAAGATCTGTTTGCTTTGTTCCCCAAAGGGCCCGCCAAGAAAGTTGCTCGTATCGCCGGGTTGGGTAAGCCCGAAGGCTGTGTATAAGTCCGCACCATTCCACAAATGAGGATAAGGAGATACCGCAATGTCTGAAGAACGCAAGATTGCTTTTATCTGCTCCAAAGGTACGCTGGACATGGCGTATCCTGCGCTGGTGATGGGCTGGGCAGCCCTCGGTAACGGGATTGATGTGACCATTTTCTTCACCTTTTGGGGGCTGGATATCATCAACAAACACCGCGTAGATCATTTGGAAATTGCCCCGGTTGCCAATACCAGCATGAAGATGAGCATGATGGGAATTCCGGGCAATCTCGGTATTCCCAATATCGTGGGTGTTCTGCCGGGAATGACCGCCTTTGCCACGAAACTGATGAAGGATAAAATGAAGGCTTTGGAAGTGCCGCCGGTACGTGAGTATTTGCAAATGCTGGTGGATGCTGGCGCTAAACTGTATGCCTGCAAGATGTCGGTGGACATGATGGGTCTGTCCAAAGATGATTTTGTCGAGGGTGTTCTCGACATCGTTACCGCCGGCGACTTTATGGATATGACCGAAGGCGCCCAAATCGTTTTCATCTAAACACAAATCGCTAAATCGAAAGGCTTCCCAACCGGGGGATGGGAAGCCTTTTTGTTATTATAATCACAATCAACCAAGGAACTGGCGCAAATTAGCCGCCTGCAAGATCAACTCATCCAGCCGGTGAAAACGATTGTTGCGTACAGCCTCCACGACGCGGCGGCTGATTTCAAGATGCTCATGGTTGACCTCGGGGGTAATACCAAGATGGTCAATCGCCTGCCGCAATTCCGTTGTCAGAAACGGGTTTTCCAGATCGGCGAAGCGCAAAGCAGCCTGCAAATCTGCTTCAAAGTTGACATAGGTATCCCGCAGAAACGCCAGATCTTCCTTACTCAACGAATCCAGTCCAAGCAGTTCGGGCGGCAGCCCAATGGTGTATAGTGCCGCCGTGAAGGAAATCGCCCGCGGCAAAGAAACGCCGTTCACATTGCGGGAGTAGCCGAACAAACCGATGTGCAATTTACGTTTGCGCCGCCTTGGTACATAAGCCGCCACATTATTAATTACCCCCGCCAGTTCCATCACTGCCTGCCGATACGCACGGGTGTACTTCTCCATTATTTCAAAGCAACGCCCCTCGTCCACTGCCTGAGCCGACCGGCGCGGGAGTTCGTGCAAATGGCGGATGGCCTGACTGACCTGCAAGGCCGGATAATCGTACTTGAAAGCGGATTGAATCGTAAAGGTTTGCACGGACGGGTATTCCTGCACCACCTGATCTACGTTGGATGGCTTGAGATGTCCCCGAAACGGCGCAGAGCCAACCCCCAGAATCGGATAGAGCGGCTTGCTCAGTTTCCTTTCCAGCTGCTCCAACCGTTGCAGCGCAATTTTGTTGGCTAATACCGTGCTGACCAGACCAGAGTTCATGGCCGGGTCTGATCGGGCCAGAAACACGCGATGATATTCCATCGGCTTATCTCGCAGGTATTCTTCCATCACCTCTGCAGCAGCCAGCATGTGTTCTACGGCTTCAAACAGTGGAATTACATGAATGCGTTGGGGGCGGAATTGTCCCAACCACTCCCCAATGGTCAGATCCGTGCCGGGCAGTCTGGTATTGTTACGCCCGGCCACGAAGTGTTCGTAGTAGACATAGATGCGATTCAAGTCCTCTGCCGAAACAGTCATCGGTAAGATGACCTCAAAAATCGGGGCAGGGTGGCCGCTTTGAAATATCTCCGCCGCATCATAAGAGCGGGGAATGCTGCCTAGCGTCTCTAATAAAATTTTTGCTTCGCTGCGTTCAACTGCCGGGTTTGGAATACGCGGAGTGATAAAAACGTCTTTCCCAATCAGGTTTTGCCGGAAATACGAACCGTAAGTTGTAAGCAGCTTTTTGATGACAAAATTATCAACTTCCTTGCCCTCGTAATCCCACATCTGCTCATCACAGCCGAGATGCGAAAAGACATAATAAGCCTCTTGCACCTCGTCTTCTCCCTGCAATTCGGAATTATCCGAAAAGAAGGGTACCTGAACATTATCGGGATGTTGAGTGCTCATGCAGCGCGGGATCTTGACCATCTTCTTGCCTCTTTTGTTAAGATTGGTCAAAGATACTATAACTAATTCTGATGGTCAAGGATTGATTTGTTTTAAAAATTATTTTTCTGACAGACAGGTTCTTGCTTGAGGGAGAATTTTCTCCACCCAAAGCCGATACATTGACTCAGAAGGATGTAAACCATCACCGGCGATCAAAGAAGGTTCCTCGGCTGCCCGGCGTGAAATCTCCGTCACATCAATATAAGTGACCCCGGCCAGTTCTGTTTCCTCGCGGTTTATGCGATTAAAGCGGTCAATCTTAAGCGAAACCTGTCCCCGTTCAAATCCGGTCATCCTTGCAAAGGGGGTTACTCCCCAATCCGGTATAGAAAGCACAACCACACAGGCGGTTTGATCACTGGCATAGCGAAGGGAGCGCTGGAGTAAATATCGAAATTCACTTCGGTAAATCTCTGTCGAGTAACCCCGAAATTGATTATTTACTCCAATCAGCAGGGTAACCAGATCAAATTTTTCCTGCGGTAGGCTTTCCTCAAGCGCACCAATTAATTCATCCGTTGTCCAGCCTGTGCGGGCCATCACCACCGGCGGCGCAAGAGAATATCCTTCTTCAATAAGCGTCCTGGTCAATTGATAGGGGAAAGATTGCTCTTTTACTATCCCTTCCCCCACCGTATAAGAATCGCCTAAGGCAAGATAGGTCAAACCACTTTGATTTTTCCGCTCTTGCGCCAGTGATTGAACTCCCCATCGAGGCGAACAGGCCGAAGTAACCAACCAGAAAAGCATCAGGCTGAGCCAATAACGGGTAAAATTCATGGACTGATTTTAATCATTACAGTATCTCCAACCAAAACAATGTGCAATCTTTATTGAGAACCTGCCAATTTTGAAGGGTGTTCAATACTAAACCTGCCCTACATCTTTCCCCTGAGCGTGACCACACCGACCATCAGACAAGGAATCATCTATGAATTCATCAACGCGACCAACGGGCATTAAAGCCTTTTTGATCATCTGGATCAGTCAGATTATTTCCATTCTCGCTTCGGGCATGACAGGCTTTGCTTTTTCCATATGGCTCTATCAACAAACAGAAAGTGCCACGGCCATGGGTTTGATGCAGGTTTTCTACATTACACCATTTTTACTGATGTCCCCGCTGGCTGGTGTGATGGTGGATCGCTACAGCAGGAAATTAATGATGATGATCAGCGATTTAGCAGCAGGTACAGGCACAATCTTCATTTTAGCCTTATTTCTGACAGGTCACTTGCAGTTCTGGCATTTGTATATTGCAGCCGTGCTCAATGGGATCGGCAACACCTTCCAATGGCCGGCCTACTCTGCGGCCATCAGTATCATGGTGCCAAAAGAACAGTTAGGAAGGGTAAACGGATTAATGTCGCTGATGGAAGCAGGCCCGGGTGTATTAGCCCCGCTGGCAGCCGGTGCGTTACTTCCCCTGATCGGCATTCAAGGCATTCTCATCATTGATATCATCACTTTCGTCATTGCCATTCTCGCGCTATCGTATGTGTTTATTCCCAAGCCTTCTCAGAGCGAGGAAGGCAAGCGTAGTCAAGGCTCTTTTCTGAGAGAAGCCCTGTTTGGCTTTGAATATATTTTCAAACGACGGAGTCTGTTAGGCCTTCAATTAATATTCCTGGCCGCCAATCTCTTCAGCGGGATTGGATATACCCTGCTTGCACCGATGATACTGGCGAAAACCGGTCAAAACTCACTTATCTTTGGTACGGTACAATCTATGGCTGCCGCCGGGAGTGTTGCCGGTGGAATCATTATGAGCATTTGGGGAGGCTTCAAACGGCGCGTCCACGGCGTTTTGATGGGGTGGATGGCGCTGGGATTTGGAATGATGTTAATGGGATACGCCAATCAACTGACACTGTGGATTGCCGCGGCCATTTTTATCAACCTCTTTGGCCCGCTGATTAACAGCTCCAATCAGGCGATCTGGCAATCTAAGGTTCATCCAGACCTGCAGGGCAGGGTCTTTTCTGCCCGGCGCTTAATCGCCTGGCTGACCACCCCAATCTCACCCATCATTGCCGGAACTCTGGCGGATTTTGTTTTCGAACCGCTCTTCCGTCAGCCAGATGGATGGGTGGGGCTGGTTACCAACCTCACCGGCAGCGGGCCGGGCAGCGGCATGGGCTTTCTTTTCTTCCTTTGCGGGATAGGCGTCCTGCTTGTAGGACTCTTTGGTTACTCTGTCAAGCCCGTCCGGGATGTCGAAGATGTTCTACCAGATGTAATCTAATGCTGAACCACCCGATGATTTCAAAGGGAGTAACTCGACTTCCAACAGACGTTTTTTGAAATTTCTACCATTTGAATGATAGAATACACTCCAAATGTCCCTGAAACCTCATTGTCCAGCGTGTGGAGCCCCGTTACCTGAAACAAAATCCCCCTCCGGGGTGATTTGCGAATATTGCGGAGTCTTCATCCGGGCAGAACGTCCATCTCAACCCCCACCTTCGCTTACACAAACGGACCGCTCTGAAAATGATGTGATCGAGGTCATCTACCCTGAACGAAATCCACCTTCATCCGAACCGGAGATCAATTGGGACGCGTTTTCTCAATGGCGCGGTTTCAGATTAAACCGTTGGAGAACTCTGCGCCGCTCCATTCTGGGCACTATTTTGATTGTTGTTGTGCTGTTATGTTTTTCCTGCCTCTGTCTGCTCGGTCTGATTAGCCAACCCTTGCAGCAATTTTTTAACTCCTTCACTCGCTGAAGCGATCTTGAAGGTCAATGGACATCAGCACCAGATTGCTCCGTAACCGCCAGCCGTTCTTTTCCCAAAAAGCAATCCCAGCCTGATTGTCCGCATATACAAAGATATGCACCCGATCAATCCCTTGATTGTGTAATTCTCGCAAGGCCGTTTCGGCCAGACGGCGGCCGATACCCATTTTCCGCGCCGAGGGATGAACTGCCAGATGATGCAGATAACCCCGTCGGCCATCGTGCCCGCCCAAAACCGCTCCCACAATTTGACCATTTTTTCGAGCCACAAAACTGCAACCCGGATTGCGCTCAAGATATCTTTGAATCTGGTCGGGAGCATCTGCCTCGCTGAGGCCAATCCCCTCACAGGACTGCCATAACCGGTAAACCTCGTCGTAATCCTTCATTTCAAAGGGCACAATCTCAAATTCCATTTTGAATGATTGCCTTTCTACTGGCCAGGACGCCAGTTCAATACAAACTCTATCTGTTCGTCAGTTTCCGGAGATCGTTTCCAGCCATCGGGGATACCCTGACGGAGTTCCGCAATTCGCAACAGGGCTTGCGGCGCAGCCATGCCCTTTCTCACCAGATAGCAGCCTACCACCATGCCCGTGCGGCCAATACCGCCAAAACAATGAACATAGACGGTTTTGCCTCTAATCAGCCATTCATCAATCTGATTCAAAATTGCCATCATTTCAACTACGCTGGGAATCGAAAAATCCCGAATGGGCATTCTCCTGTACTCGACTTCCAAACCGAAATCGGAAGCCTCTTCCTTAAGCCATATTGAGTAATCTACCAGTTCCCCTTCTTCCGTAAGATTTAGAAGTGCATTGACCCCGCAATGAAGCAAACTGACCAGTTTTTTACGGGCTGAATGTTCTTCGCTTGTTCCGGGATACTCACCGGCCAGCAAACGACCGGGAATAACCCAGTAACTATCCGGAAAGGGAGTCTGAATGTAAGAATCGTTCTCGTTCATCTCCATGATGAAATCCTCGAATCAGGATATCGGTGCTGCCACGGCTTGTCGTCTTCCAAAGATCAGCCCCACCAGCGGGAAGGCAAGTAAATTCAACCCCGCCAAAATGATGAATGTGGTTGAGAAATCAATCGCATCCACCATAGACCCGCTCAGTGCCAGCCCGATCCCCGTCCCAATATTGGCTACTGCCATCAGGATGGAAAACATCGAAGCAGCAATACGCGGGTCAGTTTTATTCATCGAAACCGCAAAATACACCGTCTCATAAAATCCGTATGCCAGCCCGAATAAAATGACCAGCGGCCACACCATCCAGGCGGCATTGGTGAACCCCAACAGCAAAATTGCCCCCAATGAAAGAAACATGGCACGAATGACCGATTGACGCTGTCCCCAGCGGTCGGTCAGCCGCCCGCCGGCCAATGAGCCCAAGACCACTCCAATCCCCCACACCGTCGTCACAAAACCAGCAGCAGCATACGTAATGCCAAATTGATTTTGCAAAAAGGGGTTAACCAGTTGATTAGCGCCGTTGATAATCAACGAGTACAACGCACCTAACACTGCCAGCGAAATCACGGGGATTTTTGTAAACGCCCGAAAAGCCGACCAGGAAAATTGTTGTTCTGCCTTGCGGGGCTGTTCCCGAATCTGAAATACCAGCGGAAGGGGTACCAGAGAAAGCACCGCCAGACTGTAAAACGCCGCCGCCCAGCCCAGCCTTTCCACCAATACTCCCAACGCCGCTGAAATAGCCACTACACCCAGCGCCCGGCCGCCAACCATGAAGCCTTGAATGGTGCCCTGTTCCGCCTCCGGTGTGGAATCTAAGGCATAACCATCCGTACAGGTATCATATAATGCCATGCCCAACATCAACACAAACGCCAGCAAGGCATATAAGCCGTACTGGCTGCCCGGATTGATCTGCGGGACGATCATTAGACAAGCACTTTGCACCAGTAAACCAAAGATGATATAAGGTTTGCGATGCCCCCAGCCGGCTAAATCCACTCGGTCACTCAACATGCCCAAAAAAATCTTCAACACGAAAGGGATCAATCCGATGGCACCAACTAAACCAACCTGGCTCATCGTTAAATCGAAACTGAGTAAATACAGGGAATTGAGGGCAGTAAAGTAACTGAGAATTGCCCCCTGCGCAAAATATAGCAAGGCGAACATCACATATCGGCTGGATTTGGACATGATGACCCTCATTGAGGATTTGATTCAAACACTGAAATGAGTATAGAATCGAGAAACCAATCCGTCAACCAAACAATACGCACTTGTCAGAAAATCAAACTTAAAGTATAGTCAACATCGCAAAGGATATATAAAAATTTACTCATTCATCGCTAACCATTATGGAAAACAACCGCGAATCATCCTCATCAACAAACTGGCTGGATCGCCCCCTTTTTCACGACCTCCCTCAAATCACCCCATATTTTATTTTCATTGTTGTGCTGATCGGATTGACTCTGTTCAGCCGCTTTTACATCCTTGGCGAACGGGTGATGAGCCATGACGAAGTCAACCATGTAGTGCCTTCCTATGACCTTTCGATTGGGAAAGGTTATCGTCATGATCCGGTGACTCATGGGCCGGTTCAGTTTCATCTGGTTGCGCTGTCTTACTTCCTTTTTGGCGCAAATGATTTCACCTCGCGCATCCCGGCTGCCCTTTACAGTGTGGCTACGGTATTGTTTGTCACCTTTGGCTTCCGCCGTTATCTTGGGAAAATCGGCTCTCTCATCGGTGGTTATCTCTTCCTGATTTCACCGTACTTGCTCTTTTACGGGCGGTATACCCGTAACGAAGCCTTTGTCGCCCTCTATGCGGTTTTGACCCTCTTCGCTGTTCTGCGTTACCTCGAAAAGGGTGAGCGCAAAATGCTCTACCTGCTCACCGCGGTAACCGCCCTTCAATTCGCCACCAAAGAAACGGCCTATATTTACACCGCCCAATTATTGATTTTTCTGGCATTTCTGTTCATGGAACACATTGGCAAAGCCCGCTGGGACAATCAGCGTGCCCGCCAGTTGTTTATGACCCTGCTATCAACCGCATTAATTTTGCTGGTTTTTGTGGTCATTCTGGCCGGCTGGAATGCGATCGTCAACAAAGACGCCAGCGAAGTCCAACGCGCGCTTGGTCAGACCTTCACACCCATTCAATTGATTGAACTGGGCGGCGTGATTGTTGCCCTTGTTCTGGGAATCATTGCAGCGGTCGTTTTACTGCGAAACATCGGCTGGCAGGCTCTCAAGCAAGACCGCTCCTTCGATCTGCTAATATTGACCGGCACTCTCATCCTCCCCTTACTGACCGCTTTCCCGGTCAAAATTATTGGCTCCCTGCTGCGTCAAAACTGGAATCCAATTGATTATTCACCGGAAAGTCTCGTCCGTACGGGCATCTTTCTGGTTCTTCTTTTTGTAATCTCGGCAGTGGTTGGCTTTCTCTGGAAGCCAAAACTCTGGCTGGTGAATTTTGCTATTTTCTACGGAATTTTCACCGTTTTTTACACCACTTTCTTCACCAACGGCTTTGGGTTCTTCACCGGTATCATTGGATCTCTGGGATATTGGCTGGAACAACAAGGTGTTCACCGTGGTGAACAACCGTTTTATTACTACGCACTCCTTCAAATGCCGATTTACGAATTTCTGGCAGTATTCGGAGCGCTGCTGGCAGCCTATTTTGGTATCCGCTACAATCGCTTCACTTCCTTTTCAGGTGAGCGGCTGAGCGAAAACAACCAGAAACCGAATCCTCTCCCCGTTGCAACATCGCTCAACGTGGAGATCAGCCCGTCTGACTCCTCGCCGGCAGAAATGGATGAGCAGGCTGCTTCTCCGGTTTTTGTTCAGGAACGGCCTTTACCCACACTGGCGCTGTTCCTGTTCTGGTCGGTCACTGCTCTGATAGCATATTCTATCGCCGGCGAAAAAATGCCTTGGCTGACCGTCCACATTGCCGTTCCTTTCCTGATTTCTGCAGCCTGGGGTTTTGGATATCTTGCAGAAACCACCCCATGGCACAAACTCAAGGAAAAACAGGCCTGGCTGGCAATCATTTTGGTACCGGTTGCCCTGACCAGTTTGGGAGGCTTACTCGGAGCACTGCTCGGCCCTCAGCCCCCTTTTCAAGGAAACACACTCGATCAATTGCAATCCACGTCGGTGTTCATCTTCTCCGTTCTGGCATTTGGCCTTTCAATATGGGGAATAGTACGACTTTTGCAGGACTGGCAGACATCTGCCATCCTCCGCCTGTTTGTCACTGGGATTGCGGTTTATCTGGCCATTATGACCGCCCGGACTGCGTTCACAGCTAACTACATCAATTACGATAACGCCAAAGAATTTCTGGTGTATGCCCATGCAGCCCGTGGTCCGAAGGATATATTAGAGCAGGTAGAAGAAATTTCCCGGCGAACCGCCAGCGGTAAAAATATCAATGTGGCCTACGACAATGACGCGCTTTACCCCTACTGGTGGTACTTCCGCGATTACCCCAATAAGCGCTACTTTACCGATAATGTCACCCGCGACTTGCGCGATTCGCCAATTATTATTGCCGGTGAAAAGAACTGGTCACGGCTTGACTCGATTACGCGTGGTTACTTCCAGAGTTTTGAATATCAGCGTCTGTGGTGGCCGATGCAGGATTATTACAACTTAACCTGGGATCGTATCTGGAATGCACTGCGTGACCCCGCCATGCGCTCCGCCATCTACAAAATCTGGCGTGACCGTGACTATACCGAATACGCTCAGTTGACCAACAACCCCAACCTCACTGTGGAAACGTGGCAGCCGTCACAAAAACTGAAGCTGTACATCCGCAATGATATTCTTTCGATGATCTGGAATTATGGAGCGGCCCCTACCGCCAGTCAGCCGCAGCAGACCGATCCGTATGTCAACGGCGTGGTAGAGTTGCTGCCCGATCAGGTCATCGGTCAACCCGGCAGTGCCATTCAATTCGGTGCGCCTCGTAAATTTGCTTTTGCCCCGGATGGCACAATCTATGTTGCCGATACCGGTCTCCATCAGGTTCTGCATATTTCACCTGACGGCCAATTAATCCACCGTTGGGGTTCTTTCGCCAATCTTGCCGAAGGCAGCGCACCCGGCGGGACATTTTACGAACCGTGGGGCATTGCCATCGCGCCGGATGGTTCGGTGTTTGTGGCCGATACCTGGAATCACCGCATTCAAAAGTTCACCGCTGACGGTCAATTTGTGAAAATGTGGGGATTTTTCGGTCAGGGAGTAGCACCGGAAGCCTTTTGGGGGCCGCGCGATCTGGCATTTGACTCTAAGGGCAGATTGTTTGTCACGGATACCGGCAACAAACGCATCGTCATCTTCGATCAGGATGGAAATTACCTGGATGAGTTTGGCAGTCCCGGTATTGATCCCGGTCAATTTGATGAACAGGTGGGTATTGCCATCAATGCTCAGGATCAGCTATTTGTAACCGACACATGGAATCAGCGAGTACAGGTCTTTCAAATTGACCCGCAAAGCGGTAAGACCTTCTTCCTGCGCTCATGGGAGATTTTCGGCTGGTTTGGTCAATCGCTGGATAACAAACCCTATATCGCTGTAGACAACCGCGGCAATGTCTTTGTAACCGATCCGGAAGGCTACCGGGTGATTCAATTTACAGAGGAAGGTCAATTCGTGCGCACATGGGGCGATTACAGTGCCGGTATTGACGGCTTTGGACTGGCAGCCGGTGTAGGCGTGGATAAAGAAGGTCATGTGTGGGTTTCTGACGCCGTCAACCGGGTCTTGCTCCGCTTTACCCTGCCGTAATTTAACCCTTTTGGGTAAAAAATTCGCCCGCCTGAGAAGGCGGGCGTTTGTCTTAAGAACTACTTTTTCAGTTCATCCCTGAACAACTGGCTCAGCACAAAGCTGACCACACCGGTAATCAACGCTCCCAGAAATGCCCCCCAAAAACCGTTGACTTCAAATCCGACGCCAAACTGGGTACCAATCCATCCAGCCAGCATAAACATCAGGGTATTGATCAACAGGGTGCCTAACCCCAGCGTGAGGATGATTAATGGGCAGCTCATCACCATCAAAATTGGCCTGATGACAGCGTTGACTACACCAAAAATCAATGCCAGCCAGATAAAACTGAGCCAGTTCTCCGGATCGTTCGGAAAAATATACGTATCTTTCAATAACGCAACCGCTGCGTACAAAGCCACAGCATTGATAGCCAGTCGAATGAAAAGTTTTTTCATTTACTCCTCCTAAGAGAATTGAATCCGCATCCAGATAAGTGTAACATGCGGTTGAAATCCTGCCCGGCGAAAACCTTCCGCTGCCCGTTGAGCAGGATAGTTCACGGTGAGCGGCCGCCCATTACGCAGCCTTCTTCCCGCAGATGTCAACAAGACCGGAATGACCTCTTCCTCATGCGCCGGTGCAGCCGCCAGCCAGAGGATATCGGCATAGGCAGATGTTGGCTGCCATGAGACCACCGCGGCGAGATCGTTCTTCCAACGGGCTGAAAGGTGCATCGCTTCCCCGCCATTCAACCAGTGCCACAAGTCTTTCCAGAAATTGGGCTTAAGGCGGTTCTTGTCCAGCGAAAGATTCCAGGTTATTTCAGACGGGTAGGTTTCATCCAGCCAGCGGCTCTGCTGCGGCCAGTCGCTCGCCTGACGGGCGAACACGTGAACCATATCATTTTTGATTTTTGGCAAAAACCCATATTGCGGTTCCCACAACCAGCTGGTACGGCGGCATCGTTCCTCAAAACCTAACGATTGGTACAGCTGAATAGCAGCCGGGTTATCTTCACGGACGTGAAGCCAGGCCTCATGCTCTCCCCGCTCACGAATTTGCTGTAATGCGGATTCGGTCAGCCTGCGGGCAATTCCGCGACGGCGATATGCCGGGTGAGTCGCCACATTGGCAATCAATGTGTAGCGTTTGCCCTGACGGTTGAAGGTAATCAGACTGAGGTTGCCAACAATTTGACCATCTTCTTCCCACACCAGCCCGCGCACCGGCACTTGAAACGGCTCCAACAGCCTTCCGGCCAGTCCTTCATCCGGCACGGCAAAGCGGCGCAGATAACGGATGTACTCACGCCCATCCACGTCCATGTGGTCGGCAAAACAGATTTCAATTAAATCGGCTACCGCCAGAATATCTTTTCGGCTGCGCACCGGGCGGATGTGATGCCGGGAAGAAGACAAGGCTGCTTCCATACCAGAATTGTACACCGCTAATCGGTACTTGAAAACCCGCTTTATATTGAATTATCTTTCCCTTCTTCCGTTACCGCATACGATTTCGGGTTACAATCAATTAAACCTTTGCGGTGAGGTATTTGATCATGGCAACTTTAATTTGGAATGCACAAATCTACACGCCCACCGGGATTCTGTCCCCCGGCTGGATGTGGATCGAGAATCGCACCATCAGCCGTCTTGGGAGTGGTCACCCATCGGCAAGCGATCTGGAAACCGCACAGGAAAAAGTGAATGCTCATCAAAATCACCTTCTGCCCGGTTTGATTGATTTGCACATTCACGGTGCAATGGGTTTTGAATTTATGGATGGTGACCTGTATGCGATTGAAGAAATCGGGCAATTTCTGGTTCAACACGGAGTCACTTCCTTTCTGGCAACCACGTGGGCTGCCTCCCGTGCGGCCTTGCTCAAAGCATTAGACGCCATTGGAAATGCTTACGGTCGTATTCGCAACGGCGCAACCTTGTTAGGTGCTTATCTGGAAGGCCCTTACATGAACCCCAATCGCGCCGGCGCTCAAGCCATTCAGTTCATCCGTCTGGCAACTGATCGGGAAGAAGCTCTCTCTCTCATCAAGCACGAGATGGTCAAGGTAGTCTCCTTAGCACCGGAATTCCCCGAAAACTTCTGGCTGATTGATGCCTGTGTCTCTCGGGGTATCACCGTTGCCGCCGGACACACCAGCGCGACCTATGCACAAATGCAGGTAGCCGTTCAGCACGGTGTAAGCCTGTTGACTCACTGTTTCAATGCCATGAGTCCGCTTCACCATCGTGAGCCCGGCGTAGTCGGTGCCGGTCTGAGCATGCCCGAATTGCGCTGCGAGTTGATTGCCGATAATGTGCACGTTCACCCCCTCGTCCAGCGTATTCTGTATCAGTTACGTGGCAGCGAAGGAATTGTGCTGGTTTCCGACAGCACCCGCGTTACGGGTTTGCCGGATGGCCAGTACATTCTGGACAATCGTCCGGTTCAGGTCAAACAAGGCAAAGTGACCTTGCTGGACGGTACACTGGCAGGCAGCTGTTTGACGCTCGATATAGCGCTTTTGAATTTTACCGAAGCAGCCGGTATCCCATTAGAAAAAGCCATTCTCTGTGCTTCCCTTTATCCGGCTCGGACGATTGGAATTGCCCACCAGAAAGGCAGCCTCGAGCCCGGTAAAGACGCTGATTTGTTTTTAATGGATGATGATGGGAATATTTTATTCACGATGGTTGAAGGGAAAATAGTGTACACTCGCAATTAAGCGCTTGTTTGGATTCCTCAACAAAACTAAAATGATGATAGATTTCTAATACAGTGTTTGTAAAATGCTTATGAAGGCAATGCTATAATTCCAACAAGGGCATTGTTTATTCAGTATCCAAGGATAACCGACTATGATGCGATTTGATCGTTTTACCGAAAGAGCACAGGAAGCCGCTCAGCGCGCTGCGGAAATTATCCAGCGCTATGGGCACAACCAGATTGATACCGAGCACATCCTGCTCGCCTTAATTGAACAACCGCAAGGGATCATCTCTCACAT
>DLXG01000040.1 GCA_003448875.1 Anaerolineaceae bacterium | reverse complement strand
AAAGTGCGCTCTAAACTTGGAGAAACGCCATTTTCGTATAAGCCATGTCCACATTCATGCATCGAACCGAATAACGCTGGTGAAATAAAATCCTCAAAGTAACGCGTGGTAATCCGAATATCTTGTATCGCAATGCTGGAAGCAAACGGATGTACAGTCGGGTCTAAGCGCCAACTGTTCGGATCAAAACCAAAATGTTTGACAACTTCAAGACAAAACGCTTTTTGCCGATCAATCGGGAAAGAGCCATGAAGCGGCGCATCTGACACACGATCAGCATTCGCCTGGATTGCCTGGATGAGTGGCACAAGTCCCTCTTTCAGCCTGTCAAAGATGCGTTTGACCTCTGCGGAACACATCCCTCGTTCATAATCGTCCAATAGGATGTCGTAGGGATCATCTGCTGGAGGGAAACACTCGATATACCGATGACGAAGTTCGATCTGGCGTTCCAGCATGGGTAAAAAATGTCCGAAATCCGCTTTTTGACGCGCTTCGATCCATACCTGTTGAGCCTGACTGGATGCGCGGCTCATCTCAGCCCGCAAGCCAGAAGGTACTCGAATGCTTTTTTCAAAATCTTTTCTGGCTACACGAATAAGACTGGCCTCGTCTGAATCGTATGGCAGGCTCTCTTCATAGGGTTTGAGATCCTCAAGTAATCTGCCCATCTCGTCGGAAGTGAATTTTTCATGGGCAATTCTGCCAAGCGTTGCCAGCACCTCAGCCCGAACGGCGGCCCCGGCGGGCGGCATCATTACCCGTTGATCCCAGCCCAATAATCCTGCCGCTTTGTTCAAATCGGCAATTTCCATTAAGCGGGATTTGAGTTCAGCAAATTTTTCTTCCATGTTTTCCTCTCTGTTTTTTGTAAAAATGTATCTGATTTTTAAGAATTACGCAAATTTAAATGGGAATTAATCACACCCGAAACATTTGATTTCCGTTACAATCTTACTTGATGTCTGGCAAGCTTCATTTCATCATTGGATTATTCATCTTTTTGCTCGCTGCCTGCACCTCACCAGCCGTGCAAACCGCCACCTTGCCCCCGATGGACGGAGGTTTCATTCAACCACCGGCTGGTGCCCTGCAAGCCAGGCGTGATCTGGCCCGTCAGTTGAACATATCTCCCCAACGGATTACCATTCAGGCCATCGAGTCGGTCATCTGGCAAAATTCCTGTCTGGAAGCCGCTGACCCCGGCGAGATCTGTCAGGAACAACAAATTCCGGGTTTGATCGTCACATTACGCTACGGTGAGCGCACCTACACCTATCACACCGATTTGGAAGGCACCCTCATTCGACCCCTTCGTGCCATCGAAGAGCCATCTAAGCAGGCATTACAGGCAGTCCAATTTCTGGCTGGCTTGCTGGGTTACAATCCAGAAGCAATCGAAATTCTCAGTGAACGCCCGACTACCTTTTCGGATGGATGTCTGGAAATTGCCATTGCTGAAATACCCTGCACTCAATTACCAGTCGAAGGGCAGATTATCCGGCTTGGCATAGAAAACCATATCTATGAGTTTCGTACCTCCACATTGGATACCAATCCAATTCTGGCCAGTGTAGACGGTTATTTGAGCAGTGTTCCAGCTTTGAATTGGAGCCGAGAAGGTTCGACCGAGGAATATTGTGATGGATTGAAGGTCTACCTCAATGGCTGGAGTGTCCAATACTATTGCCGCGGTCAGGCCAGTCAAAATCCCGGCATCATGCGATTAACTCCCGAGCAATTGAGCCGGCTTTTGCGCTGGTTCATTCGTCTGCAACCTTTTGAATTCAATCAGAGCAGTGCAGACGGCAGTCAGATTCGAATGACTTTGAATAGTCTGGGATTGGAAGAAGCCGATGCCCCGACCCGATTGGAAATCAGTGAGTTTGCCGCTAATTTGCTCGCCCCTGTTCAACGGGGTACCGTCACGCCTTTTCCATTTCCTTAAGAACACCTAATTCAAATATCAAGATAAAACCGATTCGTGAGAATAATTCATTCCTGAGTGCAAGGGTTGACCGTTTACAGGGAACTGATTAAAATAAAATCCATCATGCGGGAGTCGCCAAGTGGTAAGGCATCAGCCTTCCAAGCTGACATTCGCGGGTTCGAGTCCCGTCTCCCGCTCTCCGGACAAAAAACACCTTTCAAAGGGGTGTTTTTTTATCGGCTGACGGCTGGCAGCACTACTGTATAAATGGCCTGATAGGCCTGATGATAAGCAACCGTTCTCATTCCCACTGTTCCACCCAAAAAGTGCAGGCGTGTTTGGCTGGCTGCCAGAGCGGTATCAAAAGAAATCAGTAAGGGAGGCGGCTCTAAAACCTCCCAGACCCCTGCTGTTTCGTTAAACCGGAGAATATCGGTAACCGGTTGACCGATCTGATTTACCCCGCCTGCTACATAAGCCCCATCAGCCAATACGGCAGCCCGCAGGTTTTTTCTCCCTTGCGGCAGTGGAGCCTTGACCTCCCAGGCAGCAGGATCTTCCATACTGCGGTTTGGATAGAAAACAATGGTTTCATCTATCACGCCATCAGCGGTCTCTCCACCAAACAGGTAAATTTTATTACCCAACGATGCCGCCGTCAGAAAGGCCCGGGCAGAAGGCATTTTCTGCTGTACCAACCACTGCTGCCCATCCGGATCGAACACCCAGACTTCATCCCGATAAGAGCTGCCATCCCAGCCCCCAAATAGATACAACCGCCCCTCAAACACCGCCAGTCCATAACCTGCCAGAGGAACAGGCAAGGGTGTGGTAATATCCCACACATTATTGCGGGGATCATAGATTTCAACCCGATTGGTGATCGTGTTATCGGCCAACCTTCCGCCGGGTAAGTAAATTTTTTCTCCAAGTACGCCGGCTTGAACGCCACTGACCAGAGTAGGTTTAGCCGCTCTTTCCCGCCATGTATTCTGAGTGATATCGTACGCTAACACATCTCCGCTGAGTTTTCCATCCTTCTCCCCTCCGAACAGATACAGAAATCCCTCGTATCTTTCTGTAACACCTCCCCCTATTCCCTCTGGCAAATCAGCCAGTTGGCTCCAGCGCTGAGTGCTGGTGGCAGGGTTGATAACTTCCTGATTGCCCCGGCTCATCCGGAAGAAACCAATCCCAATTAAGATGACCACCAGAAGTACGACCAATCCTCTCCCCTTTAGCGGTGTAGAAAACGCCCTCCTCGAGTCCTGCGCGTTCGCGGGTGCCGTGATTTCCTCTGCTGAAATTGGATTGATCTGGATTTCCTCACGCACCGATTCGGGAATCAAACCGATCTTGATCGCATACAGGGTCGCTTCGGTACGTGAAACCACCCCGATTTTGGCAAAAATGTTTCGTAAATGAACCTTGACCGTGTTGGGACTGATGTATAACTGCTGAGCAATTTCCTTATTACTGGCGCCGGTAGCGACCAGACGTAGAATTTCTTTTTCTCGTTCGCTCAGTTCGTTTTCGGATGACATGAATTTATTATAACCTCAACAGAGGACGGGCAAAAATCCAAAGAAGTCAGACAATTGTCATACATCTTTTGTTAATTCGTCATTTGTCAACCCGAACTGCTTGCAATTCGTTATGTTTTTCAATAAACTATTAATACCCTACATCGTCAATTTCTACCATTTTTCTTACAGATTTACCAGTCTTATTCAGGTCAGGCTGGAAGTCTGGTTTTTCGATTACCAATTTTCCCTTCAATTTTGTTTCCCCCTCAATGCGATCTATCTCTTTTAGCAACAACTTAGAAAGGAGGTGCCTGGTTCACAATATTTTCCTTCAACCATTGTTTCTGTTTTTTAATTAACGAAAACCTATCACCTGGAGGAGAATCAAACGATGAAAACTCTTAAGCTCATTCTGATTGCGGTTTTGTTGGTTGTATTCACCGCACAATGCGCTCCGGCCGCACAAACCCAACCCCCTCAAACCGGTGAAAGCCAGCCGCCGCTGTTTTTCGGAGCTTTTGCCACCCCCATCGAAGAACCCTGGGACGGCGTAATCCATGAAGCACTTCAAAAAGCAGCCAATGAAGGCAAAATCCGCTATGAA
>DLXG01000248.1 GCA_003448875.1 Anaerolineaceae bacterium | reverse complement strand
CTGCAAGGGGTTTTCCGCTGCGGCGCATGTGCAAATCACTGCGAAATCCAGCGGATTATGATAGGCCGGCAGACCTATCCATTCGGCGGGCTGTGTTCGCGCTGGGAGATGCAGCGCCGGCCCAAAACGCTCCAATACGCTGAGGGTAAAAATCTCGTTGATCTGCGCACAAAACTGATGTTTGAACAGTTTGCGGCTGAAAACCCGCGGCAGCCCCGCGGCAGGGCTGGACTGCCGCTGGCACTGACCACGTTTGAACTGTTCCCGTTCTACAGCAAACTGCTCACCGAATTAGGTTATGAGGTGGTTCTTTCGCGCCCCGGCAAAGGGCGCAAAAATACCCACGCCACCTTCTGCTACCCGGCCGAACTGCTCCATGCCGCAGTAGATGACTTGCTGGAACAGGGCGTGGACTGGGTTCTCGTTCCGCAGGTACGGGAATACGGTATCCCCGAACAACACCTGCACGCCTATGCCTGTTCGTTCAGTGAGGACAGCGGCGGAGTCATCCAGACCTTTTTTGCCGGCCAGCGGGAGAAGATTTACACCCCGGAGATTGGCTTTTCCGCTCACCTGCTCAGCGCCAGCCGGATGGA
The DNA here is from genome assembly GCA_003448875.1 of Anaerolineaceae bacterium. GTDB lineage: Bacteria > Chloroflexota > Anaerolineae > Anaerolineales > Anaerolineaceae > Bellilinea. Next base: position 5,746 of record DLXG01000248.1, on the reverse strand, counting down.
AATTATCCGCCTGGCGAAATCGCTGGGTGTTTCCCGAGAAACGGCAGAACATGCCTTCGAAGCGGCGCTTAATCATCAGGCTGCTTTTGAAAAAGCCTACCACGCTGAAGGTCAGTCCGTACTGAATACACTGGTAGGACCGCTCGTCATCCTGCTCGGCCGTCCTTATGCCGCCTACAACGGGGCGGTGAACCTTTCTATCCCCCGCAAGATTGCCAGCCGCGGTTTCCATGTCATTCCCGCCGACCTGCTGCCGCTCAAGCCGCCGCCGGTTGAACGGAATGTCTGGCATTTTACACAGGTTGCCACTTCCGCCATCGAGTATGCGCGCCAGCGGGAAGATGCCTACATCTGCATCCTGTCCTGTTTTTCCTGCAATCCAGATGCCGTAATTTACCATCACATCCGGCAGGAATTGGAAGGCCAGCCGTTCTGCTTCCTCGAAATCGACTCTCACACTGCTGACGCCGGTATTGATACCCGCATTGGTGCTTTCATGGACATCATTGAAGAGCGGCGGCAAATGGGTGAGCAGGCGGTCAAAAACCTGCCTGCCCGGCAGTTTTACGGGCGGATTGATTACAGCGGTAAACAACCCAAAATCATCACCGATCAGGGTGAAATCATCGCTTTTGATGATCCGCGGGTGCGCCACGTGCTTCTGGCCGACACCCCGCTGATTACCTCCCGCCTGTTTGCCTCTCTTTACAGCCGCATGGGCTGGCACTGCCTTGTTACGCCCTTCATGGATGAACACGTCCTTCAGGCAGCCCGCAAAGTATGCTCCGGAAGGGAGTGTCTGCCATTTCTGGCCATGCTGGGCAAAATTGTGCTGTATCTCGAAAAGCGGCCGCCGGGAGAAGTTACCCTGTTCCATTTCCTCGAACAGGAAGGCCCGTGTCAGATCGGCAACTGGTATGACGCAGCCGAAGTCATCTTCCGGCGGTTAGGCGCATCCAATGCTTTTACCGTCTGGCCGCGCATGGCGAACAACTACCTTGGCGGCGGCGAAGCCGTGGCAATTTCTGCGGCCACTGCTGGTGTGCTGGGTGACTTGATGTGTGAAGTCCGCTCGGCGCTCAGTTGTCTGGCAGAGAACCCCGCGCAGGCACTTTCCCAACTGGATGCGCTTGAAGACCGCCTTGTGGATGCCGCGGCGCATGGTCTGCTGGCGGCTGATCTTGAGCTGCGGCGGGTTACCCGCGCTTTGAAGCAGATTCCACTGGCAAGCAGGCTCGAGGATCACCCCAAAGTGCTGCTTTTCAGCGGCGTCAACCGTATCTTTGTGGATAAGATCATCCGGGATTTCTTCGAACGGCGCGGTATCCTCTCCAAGACCGGTGACATCGGCGAGTTCCTTTGCTTTTACGAAACCGAGCCGATTGTGCGGCGCGGATTTGCCCTCGGCCGCCTGACCCCCGGCCAGCACTTTGCGCTGGGAACTCTGCTGGCCGGTTTGCTGCATAATCCCACCGATCAGCCCCGCTTTGCGGCACTGCGAGCCAGTCTCCATGTAATGGCCATCGAGGTGCTGGATCATCACTGGCGCAGCCTGATGGCCGACTGCGGACTGGTATTTGCGCCGGATATCCATTATCGAAAGGTAATTCAGGCCGGTCATCAGCGGGTTTCCATCAACGGCTGGACGGAAGCCCCCTGTACCGCCGGCCGCTACCTGATCTCGATTGACGAGGGAGCATTCGATGGGTATGTGAACATCGGAGCGTTCAATTGCACTCCCGCCAGCAACGCCACAGCCGTCACCCACGATGCCGCCATCATCAACGACCAGCCCTATGCGGTCATTGAGGCAGACGGCGCCAACATCACCGCCAGCCAGCTGCGTCAACTGGAAGCGGTTGCCTCGCAATGCTGGGAGAAAAAGAGAAATGGGCAGAGCAGCGGGAGGACAAAGGGAAAAGTGTAAATGTGCTGGCTAAGAATATTCCCGCGATGACATGATAAAAAACAGGTTATGCCCCGCTTCAAAGGAAGCGGGGCGCTGTTATTAGAAATAACGGGAGCGGAAGCGCGTTTCATCACTCAGGATGATAGCCAATCCTTTTCACCCTGATGGGTGATGACAACGAAACCATCGAAAACCCTTTGAATTTGCCAAAAACAAAACCGATTGCCCGCACCTGAGCGGTAACCGGTCTCTTGTCTTGTATTATGCAAACTTTTTAACTATCATGGTTTTATCCGTCAGGATGTGGTTCTGGAAAGGCAGGTGTAAGCATGACCACTCAATTGCCTTCTTTCTAACAAAAAAGGTCTCTATGTCAAAAAAAATTCCCCCGCTTCTTTCCAAATTTGCTCTGCGCGGCGCAGCGGCGGGCCTTGTAGTGGGAGTGCTGGCCGCGGGCCTAGTGCTGGCCGTGGTCTGGCGCTGCCTGCCCTTCTACATCACATATCCGCCCTCGCCGTGGCCGTGGTACTGCACTGAGCCGGCTTACCCCCTGATTGGCTTTCTGGCCTTTCCGGTCAATCTGTTGACCGGCGATCTGGCACAGGCCATCCCGCTTGCTCCACTCTCCCTGTTGTTTTATACCGTTGTGGGCGCAATGATCGGCCTTGCGCTCGGCTGGCTGCGCTTGAAAATCACAGGCCGCAGTTAGTTTTGATAGACTAAGTTTTTGAAACCTGCCGGATGTGCCTGTGCAGACCTTAACCAGTTCTTAATCAAAAAAGTCCCTAACTTGTTTGTATAATCAAATTGGATAAGTTTCGTTTTTTACAGTGGATTGTTTAAAGAGAAAGGTAAGGCGATGGAAAAGAAACCAACCCTTCTCACGCAATTGCTTAAAGGTGGAATGGAACGGTTGCGAGGCATTTTCAAAAAATCACCGTCTTCTTCCCGGCGGGCTCCCGAACTGGCGGAATTGGAGGCGCAATTTTACCGGAATGGGGAAGAAGATGCCGAAAAACTAAAAAACCGCCTGTTTTCCAACTCAATTCGTTCGGGGCGCGGCTGAGCCTGTCGGTGCGGTTTTGAATACAGTCAGCATTGTTTGAGGTGGCCCCTTAAAGGTTGTCTGGTAGTCGTCCTTCATTACTTACTCACTCTAATTACAATTTGAAGTGATGATCAGGGGTTTGCAACCCTGTAATTCCTGTTTCGTAAACACAAGTAACGAAGCGCTTTTGGGCCGGACGACAGGAGGGCAACTGGATGGCTAATCAAATGGGGAAGACCGAAAAAGGCAATCAAAAAGGGCTGCTCTGGTTTTTCGGGATTGCTTTTTTCTTTTCATGGCTTTTTTGGATTCCCACAGCATTTGTCGTTCGCGGAGCAAATTTTCCATCCGGCTTAAAGGAATTTCTTGAAAGTCCATTAAACCCGGCGGCGTTTGGCCCCTTGGTTGCAGCCTTACTGGTGACATTGGCTGAAAAGAGGGGCAGGGGGGTATTGTCTTTACTTAAGCGGGTATTCATTTTGCGTTTCCCCAAGATCTGGTTGATAGTCAGTATAGTGCTTCCGATGATTGTTTTCGGCGGTGCTGTATGGCTTTCAATCTTGGTCGGGGCAAGATCGCCCGATCTTAGTGTCCTTTCCAATCCACCGTTTGCCCTGATCGGGTTTTTGGTGATCTTACTGACCAGCGGCCCATTGCAGGAAGAGTTTGGCTGGCGAGGTTACGCTTTGCCTCGTTTGCAAACTCGTTTCAACCCCCTCGTCTCCAGTGTAATTCTTGGTATCTGTTGGTGGATCTGGCACTTGCCGGCTGTTTTCATTCCTGGCCGCTTCATGGCCAGCGACCCGATTGTATTCATGTTTTTGGGGATTGTGATCGTTCTCACTTCGGTACTTATGACGTGGATATTCAATCAAACAAACGGCAGTTTGCTTTCAGTCTTGCTTTTCCATACGGCAATGAATTGGTCCATCTGGATGGCGATGCCGGATATGCGTCTGGACCTCGTCACCTGTCTTCTGATGGCGGTATTGGGGGGAATTGCTGTTTATTTTGTGTGGCGCAACAATGGGCTGCGGCCAATAGATCTGCGTACTGAATAGGATTTAAGGTTTTCCCTTTCCCGATTCTGTATAATGAAATTGGGCGAAGGCATACCTGCCCGGGAAAGGAGGCTGAAATGTACGTTACCATTCTCTCCGGTCATGTCAGCCACGAAAACTGGAGCGCGCTGCAGAAAGCCTATCAGGACAAAGTAACCCGCCACCCGCCGCAGGGGTTGGTTGAATCCACCCTGGTACAGAGCGAAGATGACCCAACCCTTTGGCACATCATCTCTTTCTGGAAGAGCAAGGAAGCCTTCCAGCAGGCAGAGGATGAGGATGAAGCCAGCCTGTGCGTGCGGCTGTTCTGCGATGCCGGCGGAGTGCCGACCCGCCGCCGCTACAGCGTGGCGGCGCGTTATGTGCGGGTTTAGGCGATTTCTGCCCGCTTTGACCGCGGCATGAACGACTGGCTGCAACGGCTGGTGGCGCTGGAAAGTGAGGTGGAGTACAAGTCTCCACCCCGGCGCGGGGAGGGGGAATTTTGTTTTCAACCGGGCAATTTAGCGGTGCTGATTTCTGCCCCACACGGGGCTGCCCATACCCGTCACGGGCGGTTGAAGGAAGAGGATGACTTTACCGCCGGATTGGCACGACTGTGCGCCGAACTGAGCGGCGCGCATGCTTTATATGCGTGGCGCAAATCGTCTACCGACCCCAACTACTACCCGGATGTGCCTTACAAACACGCCCTGCGGGAGATCATTCGCCGTTACGACATTCGTTTTGTGCTGGACCTGCATGGCTGTGCGGCCTACCGCGACTTTGGGATTGCGCTGGGCAGTATGCGGGGGGAGAGCCTGCCGCCGGATTACCGCCGTTTGATTTTGAAAGTGCTGCACCATTACGGTTTTCGCAGCGGCGGGGGCTGGCTTTCGCGGGTGGACGTAGACCGTACCTTTACGGGGGGCAATGGCAGCCGGCAGGAAACCGTTACCCGCTTTGTTTCGCAATGTCTGGGCGTGGCGGCAGTCCAGATTGAACTCAACTCTTACCTGCGGGTGGTGCGGCGACTGCCGCAGGCTTCCGAACGCGATCCCTTTGAGGGCGACCCGTTGATGATTGAGCGCACCATTCATCTGCTGGTGGGGCTGGTGCGCGCCGTTGCCCGATATGCCAGTATTGACGGGGTAATAAAGGGCAAGCCCAACAAAATTGTAGAGCTGGATTAGCGCGCTCTCTGATATAATCAGCCGGGTAACCATGAACCTGTATAGACGGATTTTCAGCCCGGCTCAGCCGGTGCCGGTTGAACTCCGGCGCAATTTTTTGCACCTTTACCTTGATATTGCCTGGTGGGGTTTACTCAACGGCAGTATTCTGGTCTTTTTGGGGGTTTACGCATCCCGCCTCGGGGCCAGCACTTTTCAACTGGGGCTGCTAACGGCATCTCCAGCCCTGATGAATCTTCTTTTTACCTTCCCAGCGGGCGGGCTGCTGGAACGCAAACCGGTTGCCCGTGTAACGCGCTGGTCGGCGCTCTTGATGCGTGTTTTTTACTTTCTGCTGATCCCTCTGCCGGTGCTGCTGCCAGCCGATACGCAGGTTTGGGTGATTCTGGCGATCACGCTCTTGATGAACATCCCCGGCACGCTGATTGCGATTGCCTTCAACGCTTTTTTTGCCGAGGCAGTGCCGCCCGAATGGCGAGGTCAGGTGGCGGGGGTTCGCAACGCGCTCTTTTCGGTCACTACCATGGTGACTGCGCTGGTGGTCGGCCTGATTCTA
>DLXG01000187.1 GCA_003448875.1 Anaerolineaceae bacterium | reverse complement strand
CCGCTCAATTTCAGCGCGCGATGCAGCAAGCCGTCTATGCAATGCTCAGCAAAAAGTTGCCCGCTGGGACATTAGAAAACACCTTCGATCAAATTTTTTACCCTGCCTTAGGGGTTACCAAACAATCCCTCAAAGAGAAAATTGACGAATTCTATCACACCCAATTTCCCCTGCTTAGAAAATTAACACGTCCCCGAGAAACAGCCATTCAGTTGGTAGAACAAGCCTTCAAGCGGGGCTGGCAGGTTGTCGTTGCAACCAATCCTCTCTTTCCTCGTACCGCCATTGAACAACGGCTGGAATGGGCTGGTTTACCGGTAGAGCGATTTCCGTTTGCGCTGATTACAACGTACGAAAACTTCCACTTTTGCAAACCCCATCCAGCCTACTTTGCAGAAATCCTGGCTGTGTTACGCTGGCCACAAATGCCCGTGGCAATGGTCGGTAACAGTTTCGAAGATGATATTCTACCGGCAGAACAATTTGGCTTGCCCACCTTTTACCTGCACGAAAATTACAAGAAAAAGAAAGATGATAAAAGACATCCCCTCAGCCAGAACGGCAGATTGGATGACGTATTATTCTGGCTCGAATCACTTGAACAAAACCAGCCTGTACCAACCTATGACAGCACAGCCGCCATTCTGGCTACTTTACAGTCCACTCCCGCTGCTCTGGATACATTTGCAGCCACCCTTCCAGAACCTCTCTGGAATCAGCGCCCCGAACCGAAAGAATGGTGCTTTACTGAGATCCTCTGTCATCTCCGAGATGTTGACCGGGAGGTCAATCTGGAACGGATTGAGCTAATTTTGAAAGAAAATCGTCCTTTCCTTCCGGCTGCCATGACTGATGGCTGGGTCGAACAACGCAACTGCATCCTGGAAAACGGAAGAACCGCCCTTGAGGGGTTTGTTTCAGCACGCTGTCAGATACTGGAAAGATTATTAAACTTAGAAGAAAAAGAGTGGCAAAGACCAGCCCGACACGCAATTTTCGGGCCAACAACATTAAAAGAAATGCTCGGTTTTATTGCCACCCATGACCGAATTCACATTAATCAGGCATGGCAGACGATTCAAACCGTCAAAAGCGAGTGATTATTTTTGCTCTTCTTCAGAAGGTATAGTGGGCTTTCCCGCCTGTGCTGGTTTACTGCCCAGTTCAACCCGAAATACATCTAGAATTCGCCGGACAATTTCATAAACCACATTTTGTTTAAAGCCGCTCACCCAGGCAAATACATATATCACCAACGCTGATCGTATGGTTACATTTTCTTCCATTCCTGCGGTAAGGGAAAAGAATCCCGCCTGAAATACCAGAAAGACAAAGGCACCCAAGGCAATTCCCAATAGCGGATTGGTAATGTACCAGAGTGCATATTGAGGATCAAAGTCCTGTTCCGCCGCAATATGTTTCCATAAAGCATAAAAGGCTCCCACTACACCGCCAAAACCACCCCACAACAGAGTATTAATAAATTGCACCAGATTGACCGATGCAAACGGGCTGGCTTGATTGATTAGAGAAGCCTGAGGCTCAATGTTGATAATCACAAATACGCTGATCAAGGCAATAAATATCAAAAGCTCATAACCAAATAGCCTTAGACCAACTGTACGGGAAGCCTGTTTAACCCTTTGAATGAAATCCAAACGGTGCTCCACCTCCACAATTAATCGTTCGGCTTCTTCAAAGTTTTCTCTTGCTTCAAATAACAACTGGCGGGCGCGTTGAATCTGGTCAAACAACTGACCAGCCAGTTCGACCTTATTGACTTCTCCCTTAATTCTCTCAAGCGCATGGCTGGCACGCTCATGCAAGGCTTGAATCCGCTCCACTGTAATAAACTCGTCCATTTTCAAGTCTTGCTTAACCTCTTCCCCTTCAAGCACGGGAAAAACAGCCCGCATTGGTCTGTCCTGTGGAGCAACTGGCTCGCTTTCTTCTTCAACATGCTCTTCAATCCGTTCATCAAATGGTTTGTTTGCTGGAACTTCCAATTGATCAGTCATCCTCCACCTCCAGAAGCGGAATCCACAGGATTACTTCCAGTATAGACATGGATGTTCATTCCGTCAACATAAGAGTTATATAAAAACCACCCTAATCCTTATTCATGGACTGGCAGGGGTGTAGATAGATTGGTATAATTCTTACCAACAATGAAGGCATTTAGCCCTGATTGGTTTTACATTAATCTGGAGGTTTAAGTGAGCTCTCGCAACCAATCTTATGTGGTCTACCTGCTGTTGTTCGTAGCCATCATCGCTATGGTGATGTATAGCTTCAGCCAGCGGGGCAGCACCTCCGAAGTTTCCATTAACCAGCTGGCAGAGGATATCAAGAATCAGCGGGTTACCAAAATAGAAGAAGACGACAACCGCCTGAAAATTACCTACAAAGACCTCAGTGAGGCACTTTCCACAAAGGAACCCTCTGCGACTCTGGTCGAACAACTGCTAAATTTAGGTGTAACTCAGGAACAACTTCACCCGGAGCGGATCAAAATCATCATCAAGCCCCCCAGCGCCTGGGTTGGCGTATTGACAGCCTTAGGTTACATCTTACCGTTCCTGATTTTGATTGGCGCCTTCTTCTTCATCTTCCGGCAAGCCCAGGGCAGCAACAACGCAGCCATGTCCTTCGGAAAATCCCGCGCCCGCATGTTTACCGGTGATCACCCGACCGTCACCTTCGCGGATGTTGCCGGTGTAGAGGAAGCCAAAGAAGAACTTAAAGAGGTGGTCGAATTTCTGCGTGAACCTCAAAAGTTCATCCAATTGGGTGCGCGCATTCCAAAAGGTGTGCTACTGGTCGGCCCTCCCGGCACCGGTAAAACCCTGCTGGCAAAAGCCGTTTCGGGTGAGGCTGGTGTACCTTTCTTCTCGATCTCCGGTTCCGAATTTGTGGAGATGTTTGTAGGTGTTGGCGCCAGCCGCGTGCGTGACCTGTTCGATCAGGCCAAACGACACTCCCCCTGCATTGTCTTTGTGGATGAAATTGATGCCGTTGGACGCCAGCGCGGAGCCGGCCTGGGCGGCAGCCATGATGAACGCGAACAAACCCTCAACCAGATGCTGGTCGAAATGGACGGCTTTGACACCGATACCAACATCATTATCATGGCCGCAACCAACCGTCCAGACATCCTCGACCCCGCTTTGCTGCGCCCCGGCCGCTTTGATCGGCGGGTAGTATTGGATCGTCCGGACGTACGCGGACGTGAGGCCATCCTCAAGGTGCATGTCAAAGGAAAACCGCTTGAACCCAATGTGGATCTAAGCGTGCTGGCACGCGCAACTCCCGGTTTTGTCGGCGCAGACCTCGAAAATCTGGTCAACGAAGCCGCCATTCTCGCCGCCCGGCGCAACAAAAAGAGCATCTCACAGGCAGAGTTTGAAGAGGCCATCGAACGGGTTATTGCCGGGCCGGAACGCAAGAGCCGCCTGATCAGTGACGAGGAAAAACGCATTATTGCATATCATGAAGCCGGTCACGCTGTGGTGATGAACGCCCTGCCGGACCACGACCCCGTCCAAAAAGTCACCATCATTGCCCGCGGCATGGCTGGCGGCTATACAATTGCTTTGCCAACCGAAGATCGTACCATCATCCCGCGTAAAAAATTAATCGCCCAAATGGTTGGCCTGCTGGGTGGGCGCGCCGCAGAAGAAATCGTCTTTGATGATATTACCTCCGGGGCAGGGAACGATATTGAACGGGTAACTCAAATTGCCCGAACCATGGTCACTCGTTTGGGTATGAGCCGCGAGATGGGACCGATGGTTTACGGCCAGAAAGAAGAATTGATCTTCTTGGGTCGCGAAATCTCAGAACAGCGCGATTACTCCGAGGCCGTTGCCGAGCAGATTGATGCCGAAGTACGCCGGCTGGTCAACGAAGCCTATCAGCAAGCCCGCCAGATTCTGATTGAATACCGAGATAAACTGGATGCAGTTGCCCAGCGCTTGCTGGAAGTAGAAACCATTTCCCGCGAAGAATTTGAGCGCATCTTCCCGCCCCCGGTTCCCAAACGCAGTGGCGTTCCAGCAATGGCATCTAATAACTAAATCCTTTCAATCGTCCTTCAGCCACCCGCGAATCAAAGCAGAAATATCGCGGGTGGTTTTTTCGTTCATCTCAAACCAGTGAATTTGAGGATCATTCTCTTTAAACCAGTTAGCCTGCCGGCGGACGAATTGACGGGTATTTTTCTTAATCAATCTGACTGCCTCTTCGAGAGAGACCTCGCCTTGAAGATAACTCACGATCTCTCGGTAGCCAATGGTCGAAAAAACCGGGGAATCGGGCTGTAAACCTCGCTCCAGTAAATGCCTGACCTCCTCAATTAAACCTGCCTGTAACATCTGATCAATTCGTTGGTCAATTCGCTGATACAAAACCGGTCGCGGTCTCTTCAAGCCAATTTTTAACACCTGATAGGGAGACTCTCCCTTCTTACGTTGCTGCGAAAAGCGTTTACCGGTTTTCAAGATGACCTCTAAAGCCCGTACGGTACGGCGAAGGTTGCGGGGGTCTATGGTTTGGGCCGCCTCAGTATCCAACACCGCCAGTTTACGATGAATGGCCTCGTTTCCAATCGTTTTTGCCCAGCGTTCTAACACATTCCTTAATCGGCTGTCCGGCTGTTGAGCCGGTACAGACCAATCCTCAACCAGAGCAGTGATATACTGTCCCGTCCCCCCCACCAGAAAAGGCAGCCTGCCGCGGGCGTGAATTTCAGCAATCGCTTGTTTCGCAGCGGTTTTGAAAACCCCCAAACTCCACAGTTCGTTCGGCTCTGCAACGTCAATCAGATGATGCGGCACGCGCTGTCGATCTGTTAAACTGGGTTTTGCGGTACCGATGTCCATTCCTCGATAGAAAAGCCGAGAATCGGCTGAAACAATTTCTCCATTAAATTCTTCTGCCAGTTGGATGGCCGTTTCTGTCTTTCCTACTGCGGTTGGGCCGAGGATGACAATCAACCGCTTCATGTGCTTAGTTGACGACATTTTCAAACCACTCGATTTCCGGATCGGTTTGCCCCAGGCTGGCACGAATGGCGATGAGATCAATACGCCACTCACCGTTAAAATTCCGTTGCTCAATAAAATACAAGGCTGCATTGATAAGATGTTCAATCTTTTTCGCATCAACGGCTTCCTCTGGGTTCCCAAAATCATCTTTGCTGCGGGTCTTGACTTCAAAGAATACCATCGTTTCTCCGCGTTGGGCAATGATGTCAATCTCACCATACGGCGTGCGGACATTTTGCCCAATCACCTCATAACCAGCAGCGCTGATGGTGGTAGCAGCAACAGCCTCACCCCACGATCCAAATCGTTGACGATATGTTTTCAACCGATCCTCAACCCATTTATTGCCATGTTTTCATATTCAGTAAGTGCCAAAAGGCTATCCTGTTTTGTCATAATGCGGTTTTGTGCTAAACTTTGAGAAAGGTTTAATCACTCCCTTTATTTTATCCAAAAACCTGACCTATGCCTGCTGCTGAAATCATTGCCATCGGTACAGAGTTGTTGTTGGGCGAATCGCTGGACACCAACACGGCTTTTATTGCCCGTACCTTGCGCGATTACGGAGTGGATATTTTCCGTACCATGATTGTAGGTGATAACGCCACTCGCATTGCAGAAGCCATTCGGGAATCGCGTTCCCGCGCACATATTGTCATCACCACCGGCGGTCTGGGCCCTACGGTAGATGACCCCACCCGCGAGGCAGTAGCCCTGGCCACCCAGAGCAAATTGATATACCACCCTGAATTGTGGGATCAAATTCAGGAACGCTTTCGCCGCTACAACCGCCAGCCGACCGAAAATAACAGGAGACAAGCCTATTTACCCGATGGCGCGGTAGCCATCCCCAACCCGGTTGGAACTGCACCGGCATTTTACTATCCATTAGAAGAAAAAGTAATCGTTTGCCTGCCGGGTGTTCCCAGCGAGATGGAAACCATCCTCATGCAATCGGTGATTCCGTACCTGCGTTCCCGGTTCAATTTGCGAGAAGTGATTCGCGCGTACACTTTACATGCCGCCGGGGTGGGTGAATCTCAGGTGGACGAGTGGCTCGCCGATCTTGAAAAACAATCCAACCCGACGGTTGGGTTACTGGCACATCCCGGTCAGGTAGATATCCGCATCACTGCAAAAGCCCCTTCTATCGAAGAAGCCGATCAGATGATTCAAAAAATTGTCCGTCAAGTTTACGAGCGCATGGGATTTGCTATTTTCGGGGTCAACCAACAAAAATTAGAACAGGTGGTTGCTGAAAAATTACGCCAGACGAATTGGGAAATCTTTCTGGTAGTTGCCGGTTTTCCAGATGAGATCAGGAAATCGTTTGAAACCATTGTCTCAAACTCTCAAAACCTGATCTTTTTACCATATACCGAACAGAATTTACTGCTGGGAAGTTATCAACAACACCCTGCTTTTCTGCAAAGTCAGATGGTGTTGATCGCCAGCCTCAAACGCGGCGAGCAACAACAAATATTGGATATCTTTTTACGTCACCCCGGTGGGATTGAAGAAACAACGCGTTCCTACGGCGGACCGCCGCCGTTAGCAGGGTTGTGGGCTATGCGAACTTTACTGGAATTTATCCGCCGCCATTTGCCACTCAAACCATTTGGAGAAGAAAACTTATGACATTTTCGGCCGATCTTATCCTGAAAAACGCTATTGTCGTAACGATGGACAGGCAATTTAATCTTTACGAACCCGGCGCAGTGGTCATCCGAGCCGAAAACATAATCGCCGCCGGGCGGCAGAATGAAGTTTTAGAGCAATATTCGGCAGATCAGGTGATGGATTGCGGTGGCAAAATCCTCATGCCGGGTTTGATTAACGCTCACACCCACGTGCCGATGACCCTCTTACGAGGGCTGGCCGACGACCTGCGCCTGGATGTCTGGCTGCTAGGATATATGATGCCGGTTGAGAGAGAATTTGTTTCTCCGGATTTTGTCCGATTGGGAACAGGGTTGGCCTGTGCGGAGATGATTCGCGGCGGTGTGACCGCCTTTGCGGATATGTATTATTTTGAAGAGGATATTGCCAGAGCCACCGCTCAGGCTGGCCTGCGGGGTATTTGCGGCCAAACCGTGTTAAAGTTCCCGACACCGGATGCCCAATCTTATGAAGAATCGCTTGCGTACGCCCGGGATTACATTCAACGCTGGAAAAATCACTCCCTCATCATCCCTGCTGTGGCGCCCCACGCACCCTATACCTGCACCGATGAAATCTTGCGCGCCTGTGCCCAACTTGCCATTGAAATGGACGTACCCCTCCACATCCACCTCTCCGAAACCGCGCAGGAAGTGGAAAACATGCGTCGGGAACAAGGTATGCCGGTAATCCCCTACGTCAAGAAATTGGGTTTACTGGATGCCAAAGTCATCGCTGCCCATTGCGTCCATGTGGATGAAGGCGAAATGCGTACTTTTCAGCACTATAATACTGGTGTCGCTCACAACCCATCTTCCAACCTGAAACTGGCCTCTGGAATCGCACCCGTTAAAAGGATGCTCGATCTGGGTTTGAATGTAGGCATCGGCACGGATGGCCCAGCCTCCAACAACGATCTGGATATGTTCGAAGAAATGCGCCTGGCCTCTTTTCTGGCAAAGGGCTCCAGCGGCGATCCGACCGCCCTTCCGGCTCTGCAAACTTTAGCGATGGCCACCTGCAACGGTGCCAAGGCCCTGCATATCGGGCATCTGACCGGTTCGATTGAACCCGGTAAACGTGCCGATTTAATTCTTCTTGATCTGGCGCTGGTTCACAACTCTCCCCGCTTCCAGCGCGACCCTCAGGGAATCTATTCGCAGGTAATTTATGCTGCCAAGGCAATGGATGTAACCGATGTGATGGTCAATGGTCAATGGCTGATGCGCGAGCGCCGGCTGTTGACCCTCAACGAAGAGGAAATGCTGCGAGAAGCCGAGGACTATGCCCGCCGCATTGATATATTCCTCATCCAGCGCGAAAAATCGTTGCTTTCCAAGCTGCTGGCACTGGGCGAAGCCACAGAAGAAGAGGAAAGCTTCGAAGTTCAAGTCAAGGTGCCGGTCGAAAATATCACCTCCATTCAAGAACGCCTCAATGACCCGGTTTTTGAAATTCTACGAACCCGCCATTACCGCGAATACGATGTATATTTCAACTTCCCACCTCCAGAAGAATCCCGCCTGCGTTATCGTGAGGATCACTTTATTACCCCGACCGGTGAAGTCAGCCGGGTGCGTACCCGATTAACCCTGCTCGGTCCAACCCGTGAGTATTCCTTCCCCCAAAAAGTACTGCTCTCTCGCAGCCGCTATTTAGCCTCGGCTACTCAAAGCCTGCGTTTTTACCGTGAATACTTTAAGCCGGTTAGTGAAACGGAAATCGAAAAAGAACGCTTACGCTATCTGGTTCGTTATCAGGATACCGAGTTTTTCATTAATCTGGATATTCTGCAAAAGCCCGCTTTAGGTAATTTTTTGGAAATTAAGAGCCGGACGTGGAGCCGTAAAGACGCCGAGTTAAAGTCGCGGCTGGTGGTTGAAATTTTGGAAAAACTCGGCGCTTCACCTCAGTTGACCATTTCTCAAGATTACATTGAGCTGGTCAACGCCTGAGTTACCCGTAAAAATCATACAGAGGGAGGGGTCAGGATGAAAAAATCGAACAATCCGTCATCATTGAATGTGATGTTTTTAGCGTCAGAGGCTGCCCCGCTGGTCAAGGTGGGAGGTTTGGGAGATGTTGCCGGCTCACTCCCTCCCGCTTTGCGCCAGTTGCAGCCCCCCGCCTGGGAAGGCCCCCGCCTGGATGTTCGTCTGGTATTGCCTTTTCACGAGGAAATTAAACTAAAAGTGCGCGAGCCTCGCTTTGTGGCTTCGTTTCTTGTTGACCATCCCGGCGAAGACCTGCCCGCCAAAGCCTTCCTCACCGAAGTCAATGGTTTGCCGGTTTACCTCATCGAAGGGCCTCCCATCCTTCCCGACATGCCTGTTTACAGCAGTGATGCCGCCCTGGATGGG
>DLXG01000318.1 GCA_003448875.1 Anaerolineaceae bacterium | reverse complement strand
CTTCCGGCGCCTGGAATATAAAACACAGGTGTTCATCAACTATGAGGGCGATTATTATCGAACTCGCCTGACCCATACGCTTGAAGTCGCTCAAATTGGCAGAACCTTAGCGCGGGCATTGGGCGCTAACGAAGACCTGACCGAAAGCATTTGTCTGGCTCATGATCTGGGTCATCCGCCATTTGGACATTCGGGTGAAATCGCGCTGGCCCGCTTGATGCAAGACCACGGCGGATTTGAACACAACAAACAATCCCTGCGGATCGTTACTGAATTGGAGCAGCGTTATCCCGATTTTCCCGGTCTTAATCTCTCGTGGGAAGTACTGGAAGGGATTGTAAAGCACGAGACTGAGTACGATAAAACCGATGCGCGTGATTTTAACCCTGATTTGCGTGGTCATATCGAGGCTCAAATTGCCAACGTAGCTGACGAACTGGCCTATACCGCCCATGATCTGGATGACGGCTTACGTTCCGGGATGATTACTCAGGAGATGCTGGAAGAAATTGAAATCTGGCAAGTGATGAAATCCTCTATCGGCTGGCAGGGTGACGGTCTGGACGACCTGACCCGCCACCGCATCATCCGCCGTCTGATTGGCAAAGAAGTGGATGACATTGTTGAAACAACCAGCCGTAATTTGAAAGAAAGCGGTGTCCAATCCGTTGAAGACCTGCAAAGGCTGGATTATAACGTGGTTACTTTTAGTGAAACCTTCCACCGTCGCAATCGCCAGTTGAAGGACTTTCTCTATAAAAACCTTTACCGTCATTACCGGGTTGTCCGTATGGCCGTTAAGGCAGAGCGTCTGATCAGTGAGCTGTTCAATGCCTACTGTTCAGAGCCGACTATTTTGCCCCACCATGTCCAACAGCGGGTCGAAAAATTCGGCTTACATCGCACCGTTTGCGATTACATCGCCGGTATGACCGACCGTTACGCAACCGAAGAATACCGCAAGCTCTTTAATGCTGAAACCCTACCTTGAAGAACTCCAAATCGGTCATCATGGTTTGAATACCTCTGAAAATCGTGGTATCATTACCATCGTTAAGGACTGTGCAGGAGATTATGGCAATGGCAGAAGCATCATACTTGACCCAGGAGGGTCTGGATCGACTCAAACAAGAACTTGAATACCTCAAAGGGCCGGCCCGCGAGCAGCTTGCCAAGCGCTTACGTGCTGCAATTGAACAGGGCGATCTATCAGAGAACGCCGATTACTCTGCTGCTAAGGAGGAGCAGGGCTTCCTCGAGGGCCGCATTCGCGAGTTAGAACAGTTGCTTTCCAATGTTATCATCATTGATCATGTGGAAAAGAACCTGAATGAAATCGGCATTGGTGACTATGTTACCATTCAAGAAGATGGGTTTGAACCCGAACGCTATCATCTGGTTGGCCCCAAAGAGGCTGACCCCAGTAACGGCAGAATTTCACACGAATCTCCAATTGGCAAGGCACTCATCGGCCATAAAGTGGGTGATGTGGTAATTGTTGATACTCCGAACGGAGAAATTCGCTTAAAAATTTTGAAGATCGAATGATCGAATAAAAGACATGGCAAAGAAATAACCAAAAAGGGCTGCCTGCACAAAGCAGCCCTTTTATGTTTTTCAGGCAATCTCACTCAGGATTTTGGCCAGACAGCCAGTTCAAGCGTCAACCGTTCAAAGTAACTGTTCTCGGGTAAAGCACCCCCGCCCAGGCTGACATCCACCACTCTGGCTTCCAATTGCAGCGTAGCCGTCTCAAGCAATACTCGTTTTTCTTTGGCAACCTCAATGGGTTCACCCTTTGACTCCAATCGCTGGCGGATTGCGGGATCATTGAAGGCATGCGGCGACATCAGCACTTTGGTGACTGTTTGAATATCATTTTTATCAAACAACCACACTTCAAAGGCGGTTACTTTTTTGGGATCTCCTACGCCAATCGTTTCGGAAATCCCCACACCACATTCACCCAGAAATTCACCGGTCGGCGAGTCGATGCTAAACGAGTCATCATATAAATCATCGCCCATGATGTAGGTGGTCATAAATTGATTGATCGGTGCTTCCTGGCCTTCAGCGCTGTAATCGGTGCGTTCTGCCTGGCGGTTTAGATCCTGGGCAACACCTGCCGGGCTTTCAGTTTTTACCGGTCGTTTGCGAAGTACCAGCAAATACACCAGCCCTGCCCCAACCGCCAAAGTTACCACACACAACAGAATCACCAGCCCCAAGCGCGAGCCGCCAGCCGCCGCGGGCGGCTGTGTTGGCACGGCAGTCTCACCAGGCAAAGGCACAGTCGGCCCCATTACCAACGCCCGGAAGGAATTAATATCCCCTTCGCTTAAATTACAGGTGCCGGGTTTAAGCGCATCAAGCAGGGTATTACCCGCTTCGCCCAACGCTTCGAAGCGCTGCATGGCAATCGCAGTGTCCCCTTTTCTGGCATACGAATCAATGACCAGACACAGGTATTCCTGCTTGTAGTCATCACGCAGCTGACTGGGATCCGCATTGATCCATTTAACCGGCCAGAGCCCCCATCCCAGCACAGGCAGACCGATGATTAGACCGATCACAAAGCCTGCAATTGCGGAGATGAGCGGATTGCGTAATTGTTCCCGAATTTTATCCATGGTTTTTGCTCCTCACTGGCTGTGATAATCTCTGCCGTGCAGTTTTCACCTGATCATTGAATTTATTGTAGAACAAGGTTTAAATTGGCGCAACTGCGATAACGGCATGAATTTCCAAACTGACATGGTGAGTTGCAATTATCATGCCGATTCCGGCGAAGTGACACCGATCACTTCCTGCAAGAAACTTTCCTCACATTTGAGGCACTGTAATTCACGTTTGTTGGAAATGACCAGCAACCCACCGCAATTCGGGCAAGGGGTCGCCACCGGCCGTTTCCAGGTTGTAAACTGGCACGTCGGGTATCGTGAACATCCATAGAATATTCTGCCCTTACGGGTCTTTCGCTCAATCAAATCACCGCCACATTCAGGACAGGAAACTCCGATTTTTTCCAGCCACGGCTCAGTATAACGGCATTCCGGGAAGTTGCTACAAGAGATGAACTTGCCGTATCTACCCCAGCGAATGATCAAATCATGCCCGCATTGTGGACAGGAGCGACCGATCTTTTCCACGGTTTTGGTTACCGGCATGGATTCCTGAGCCTTTTTCACACTTGGCTCAAAATTTTCGTAAAATGAACGAATCACATCCACCCATTCCCGGCTGCCAGAAGCAACCTGATCAAGGTCGCTTTCCATTTTGGCCGTAAATCCTACGTCCACAATATCCGGAAAGTGCTGCACCAGCAAATCATTCACCAGCACCCCGGTTTCAGTAGGAATCAATTTCTTGTTTTCGCGCACCACATAACCTCGCTCGACGATGGTAGAAAGAATCGGAGCGTAGGTAGAAGGACGCCCGATACCATATTCCTCCAAGGTCTGTACCAGTGTGGCTTCAGAATATCGCGGTGGCGGTTGAGTAAAGTGCTGCTCCGGCATCAGGCGCAGCAATTCCTGCAATTGACCTTCTTCCAAACCGGGCGGAATGCGGACGTTGTCCTCATCTTCGTTCTTTTGGTCTTCCTCACGCGATTCCTCATAGACCGCCAGGAAACCGGGGAATTTCAGGGTCGAACCCGTAGCCCTCAGCAAATAGAGGTTCAGTCGGCCTTTCCCCTCAACTTCAACAGAAACCGTGTCCATTACCGCCGCTTCCATTTGGGAAGCAATAAAACGCTGCCAGATCAGCATGTATAACTTGTATTGCTCAGGGCTCAGGTAGGGTTTCACTTTCTCCGGCAGCCTCATCACCGAAGTTGGACGAATTGCCTCGTGGGCTTCCTGTGCCCCCACGGCACGAGTTTTATACTGAGGCGGCACTTCAGGAAGATAGTCCTTTCCATACGTACCCAATATGTAATCGCGTGCTTCTTTTTGAGCAAGCTCGGAAATATTGGTCGAATCGGTACGCATGTAGGTGATTAAACCGGTCGAACCGCCCTCCCCAACATCCAATCCTTCATAAAGTTGCTGGGCAATCATCATTGTCCGGCGGGCGGTGTACCCCAATTTGCGCGAAGCCTCTTGCTGCAAGGTGCTGGTGATGAAAGGAGCTGCCGGTTTTCGCCGTCGTTCACCGCGCTTTATTCGCACAATCCGGTAGACTGCCGGCTCCATGTCCTCCAGCAGACTTTGAACTGTTGCCTGATCGGGCAGTTGAGGTTCCTGGTCGTTAACTTTGACCAGTTTGGCAATGTATGACTGCCGGCCGCCTTGCGGTTTCAGCTCGGCTGCGATCGTCCAATACTCTACTGGTACAAAGGCTTCAATTTCACGTTCCCGTTCCACAATCAATCGCAGGGCTACCGATTGCACCCGTCCTGCTGACAGACGGCTGCGTACTTTTTCCCATAATAAAGGACTGAGGTTATATCCCACCAGCCTGTCTAAAATCCGACGGCCTTGTTGAGCATTGACCAGATTCATGTTAATGCTACGAGGGTGAGAGAAGGCTTCCTCAATAGCCGGTTGAGTAATTTCATGAAAAACCACCCGCCGGGAGAGGTTCTCTGGAATCTCGGCCGCTTCCAGCAAATGCCAGGCAATCGCTTCACCCTCCCGGTCGGGGTCGGTTGCCAGATAAATCTCTTCCGCCTTTTTTACCAATTCTTTTAATTCTTTCACCACCGCCCGTTTTTCGTTTGGGACACGGTATTTGGGCTTAAAATTGTTATCCACATCCACCGAGAGTTCCGAACGCAGCAAATCACGGATATGACCAACTGAGGCCTTAACGGTGTAACCTTTTCCCAAAAAGCGGCCAACCGTTCGGGCTTTTGCCGGCGACTCAACAATCACCAGTTTACCGCTCCGCTCCTCAGTACCGTTATCTTTTTTAATTCTGCGTTGTCTTTTCGATTGAGCAGCATTGATTAATTGATCGGCCGGCCGCTCCTTTCTTTCTGGAGCAGGTAAATTTGCATGATCCGCCGTTCTTCCTATCCTAAACAATTGTGTACCACACACCGGGCAGACCCCCCGTGTAACCGGGCTGCCGGCAGCATTGTATTCTGCCCGAGGGGAAGCAATCTCCCGTTTTTCTTTACACTTTACACAGTAGGCTTCCAATGTTGACCTCCCTTTACAGGTAGTTTTCTCGTCCACTCTTTTTCAATATCTGGACAATTTCTCGAACCTTTTGAGCCTTGTCCTTATGACAAACCAAAAGAACATCCCCGCTGTCAACAATGATCAAATTTTCAATCCCAATTGTTGCAATCAAGCGCTGCTCGTCTTCACAAAGTACCAGCGTTTTTTGTGAATCAAGAGCCAGCCATTGAGAAGTCAGGTGAATATTACCATCACCATCACTTTCCAATACTTCGAACAGTGAATCCCAACTGCCTACATCGTTCCATCCCAATCCCGCGGCTGGGATAACCACCACTTTGCGGGCATGTTCCATAATCCCGTAGTCAATGGTTTCTGGTTTCAAATCCTGCCATAGGGGCAGCCAATCTTGCTTCCGCTCAAAACCGCACTTCTCAATTTGCAGCATGACTTTATACAATTCAGGTAACTGTAGTTCAATTTCCCGCCGAATATGGTCAACCTGCCAGAAAAACATGCCCGAATTCCAATCATGATCCCCGCTTTCTAACATCTTTCGGGCTGTTTCCTCATCTGGTTTTTCTTTGAACCGCAACACCTGATACACTCGCTGCTGGTTGATTTCTGCTACCGCTTGACCCCGCTGAATATAACCATACGCGGTTGAGGGATGCGAAGGGTGGATTCCCAGGGTTACAAGATAACCCAGCCGGGCTGCTTCATCAGCCACCTGTAAAATTTGTTGAAAGTAAGCCACATCTTGTATGATATGATCCGCCGTTAGAATCGCCATGACGGCTTGAGCATCTCTTGAATACAAATACGCAGCCGCCAATCCTACCACTGCCGCAGTTCCTTTGGGAGCAGGTTCGATCAGGTAATTTTCGGACGGAATCTCCGGGCAATCCTTTTGTAGATCGGCTGCCATTTCCTGACCGGTGACCACCAGTATTCGCTCTGGTGGTATCAAGCCATACAATCGGTCAACCGCCTGTTGAAAGAGGGTACGATCAGAACCCAATCTGAGCATTTGTTTTGGGCGGGCCGAGCGTGAAAGCGGCCACAAACGTGTCCCCCCTCCACCTGCCATGATCACTGCATAAAAGGATTTATTCATCTTTCTTCCCGTAATACTCCGCTTCTTCCCGGATGGCCCGGTAATTCGTTCCACCATTATTTTTTACCAGACCTTTTAACTCCATCATAATGAGGCAAGCCGATACTTTGTCAATGGGCAGACCCGAGAGGAAACTGATTTCATCCGCTGTAAGGTTATCATTACCCATAACTTGCAATAGTTTAGCCTCTGTTTCATCAGAAGGCAATACTTTTCTGGCAATCCTACGAGTATTTATCTGCTGAATGTTTAACGCTTCCAAAACATCCGCAGGATTGAGCAACGGACGGGCACCGCTTTGAATCAGCCGGTTGACACCTTTCGAGTTAGGCGAATGGATATTGCCGGGTACCGCTAAGACTTCACGCCCCTGATCCGCTGCAAACGAAGCTGTTATGAGCGCCCCGCTTGTTTCACCGGCTTCGATCACAATTGTGGCCAGCGATAAACCGGAGATAATTCGGTTACGGGGTGGGAAGTTGTTGCTTTCCGGGGGTGTGCCCGGCGGATAATCGCTGATGAGTGCACCGTTGGCGGTAATCTCTTCGGCTAATTTGACATGTTCAGGGGGATAGATCAGATCTACACCACAACCTAATACTGCCAGAGTTCTTCCCCCTTCTCTTAGAGCCGATTGATGGGCAACCGCATCTGTCCCGCGCGCCAATCCGCTGACTACCGTAACCTGATTGCGCGCCAGAAACGCCGCCAGTTCCTCTGCCACCTGTTTACCGTAGGCTGACACCCGCCGGGTACCCACCACGGCCACAGCCAGTTCATCTTCGGGCAAATACTCGCCTTTGATGTACAACACAGGCGGAGGCTGATCAATTTGGCGCAGCAGGGAAGGATAGGCTTCCTCTTCCCAGGTAATCACCTGAATTCCCTTGCGTTCGATGTTTTCCCAGATCCGCTCCAGATCAATTTGGGAACGCACTCTCAATACATTCTCTACCAATCGCGGATGCAGGCGGACAGCGATTAATTTTTCGTAAGGGGCTTCCCAAGCAGCCTTTAAGTCGCCGCCGAAAGCCTGAAGCAGACGATTTAAGCGGACTGAGCCGATACCCTTAACGTAATTGAATCCGACCCAATAGGCTTTGGGATTCATCCCTCTCGCTCCAGATTACAACCATTCTGGTGGAGAAATGATTATTTTCCGTTCTGCCAATCGAATTTCGATAATAAACTCTCTTACCGCCGGCACCAATAAGTCGGTTTGGCTGCTTTCCTCACGGATCACGTAAACATCATTTGCACCGGTTTCGAGAATCTCAACCAGTGTTCCAAGTTTATCGCCAGCCGGGGTAAAGGCATTCAGCCCAAGCAATTCGTGGTGATAGTATTCACCCTCCGGCAGGGGTGGAATCTCATCCGAACGCACAAACAAATATTGGTTGCGAAACGGAGCAACCGATTCCGGTTCATGGGCTTCTTCAAAGGCTATCAATACCTGCTTGCCCTTCGAGCGTAATGAACGAATGGTCAGGCGAATGTGCTCTTCGCCGGCATAAACTACTTTTCCCCGTACCAATCGTTCAGGAAAATCGGTCAAGATGTCCATGACCATTTCCCCCTGAAGACCATGGGCTCTCCTCAAGAAACCCACTGCCAGAAAGACAGGCTCGCCAACGGGAGGCGAGCCTGATAATCCCTTGCTGCTGTCCGATTCAGGCGGACGATGCTTCATCACCGCGGCTCCATTACATCCAATGTCGCCTGCTTTCCTTCACGGGCAGCCGCAACGCGCAGTAAGACCCGCATTGCGTTGGCAACCCGCCCGCTTTTACCAATGATTCTGCCCATGTCTTCCTTGGCAACCCACAACTCCAGCCGGGCCTTTCCACCAATCCATTCCTGACGTACCCGCACTTGAGTAGGGTCATCCACCAGTGAAGCGGCAATATATTCAATCAGCTCTTTCACGCTCGATCCTTTCGCTTAGCGGCTTAGGATACTCGACCTGCCAGAATCTATACCGGGTTGGTCTTTACATTCACCTTGCGGGAAGCATAGTAGGTTTCGGCTTCTTTTAAGACCTCTTCTAGCGGTTCTCCGGCTTTAACACGCGCAAAGCGTTTGGTCAAGCCCACACTGTCGAATAGTTTTTGAACGGATTCGGTGGGTTGGGCTCCGTTCTTCAACCAGTGATATACCCGCTCCTCATTTACCTGAAAAGTGAAAGGCTCGGTGCGGGGGTTGTAAAAACCAAGAATTTCCAGAAAACGACCATCGCGGGGGCTTTCCTTGTCCGCCGCCACAATCCGGTAACTGGGTTGACCTTTTAAGCCAATTCGGCGCAATCGTATTCGAACCATAGTTGATTTATTCTCCTCATTTTTACATGATCATTTTAGCATAAGGATGGCAATTTAAGTTAACCTCTAAAAGGCGAGGGGCGCCGAAGGTAGCGCTTTCTTTTAGAGGTACTTTTCAGCCAAACAGGCGTGGTAATCCCCGTCCTCCTGTTTTTTGTAAAGTCTTAAACATCTTCTGGGCATCCCGAAATTGTTTGAGAACCCGGTTAACATCCTGTACCTGAGTACCCGAACCCCGTGCAATTCTTCTCCGCCGGCTGGCGTTGAGAATTTCAGGCCGGCGGCGTTCTTCGCGAGTCATCGAATTCAAAATGGCTTCGGTGATTTTCAACGAACGCTCAGCCTCTTCCGGCGAAATATTGCGCGCCATCTGACCCAGACCTCCCGGCAGCATTTCTAAAATTTGGGCCAGCGGTCCCATTTTTCGGATTTGCTTCAACTGTTTGGCAAAATCTTCCAGCGTAAAAGACCCGGAGAGCATTCGTTCGGCCTGTTCTTGAGCTTCCTTTTCGTCAAAGGCAGCCTCTGCCCGCTCAATCAAACCGATCACGTCTCCCATGCCTAAAATGCGGGAGGCCAATCGGCCGGGGTCATATACTTCAATGGCATCAATAGCCTCACCGGTGCCGAGGAATTTTAAAGGCACGCCGGTAACTGCCCGGATGGAAATGGCGGCACCGCCACGGGCATCGCCGTCCATCTTGGTCAGGATCAGACCCGTCAATGTCACCGTATCTCGAAATCCTTCGGCAACATGCAGGGCTTCCTGGCCGATCATCGCATCCACTACCAGCAAAATTTCATTGGGTGTAACCCGGCGGGTAATGGCCTTTAATTCATCCATCAAGGCATTATCCAGTTGAGAACGGCCAGCAGTGTCTACAATCAACACACTGACGCCGCTTTTTTGGGCTTTTTCAAACGCCCGCGCCACCAGTTCGGGGGGCTTTACCCCGTTTTCTGTGTAAACCGGGACGCCAATTCTCTCGCCCAAAGTCTGCAACTGTTTGATAGCAGCAGGGCGATAGGGATCAGCAGCAACCAGTTCCACTCGCTCACCCTGCGAACGGAGCAATGAGGCCAGTTTTGCTACAGCGGTGGTCTTGCCGGAACCTTGCAGACCCACTACCATGATCACGCGAGGTTTTGGACCGGTCAGGTTCAGACGGGCCGGTTCACCCAGTGTCTTTATCAATTCTTCATGGACGATCTTAATAACTTGCTGAGCCGGATTCAAAGCCTTTGAAACTTCTGCACCAACTGCCCGCTGGCGGACCCGGCCTATAAAATCCTTGACTACACTGAAATGAACATCCGCCTCTAACAATGCCAAACGAACCTCGCGCATGGCGGCGTCCACATCCTGTTCGGACAACTTGCCCCGCCGGCGAAGCTGTTGAAATACCTGTTCCAGCCTTTGTGAAAGCGATTCGAACACGCTGACCTTAACCCATAAGAAATCAACACCCCTGAGGGGCGTTACGCCTCCCAATTCTAGTCGCATAAACAACAATGGTCAAGGTTAAGCAAACTGATTTTTTTCGCTGCAACGCGAAACTTTTTACAAATAATGGGGTTTTATGGGGTGAAATTATATAATCTAAAAAAATGAGTTAAGGAGAAAACCATGTCAAAGGTTGCCGTCGTTACCGACAGCACTGCCTATATCCCAGAACATCTTTCGAATGGCTACGCGTTACATGCTATTCCATTGCAGGTTGTTTGGGGAGAACAGACCTTCCGGGATGGAGTCGATATAACCCCGCTGGAGTTTTACACTCGCTTACAACATGCCAAAGTAATGCCGACCACTTCACAGCCCTCCCCGGCTGCTTTTAAGCAAGTGTACACTTCTCTTCTGGAACAGGGTTATGACATCCTGTCCATCCACATCTCGGCCGCCCTTTCGGGGACGATTGACTCCGCCGTGCAGGCTAAACAAATGTTGCAGACCGACCGGGTTGTGATCGTTGATTCCTATTCGGCAGGCATGGGATTGGGTTTTCAGGCCTTGCAGGTTGCTCGTGCCGCCAAACAAGGCGCCTCTTTGGAAGAATGCAAAGCCATTGCCGAAAAAGCTGTCCAGCATACCGGCGTATTGTTTGCCGTAAGCACGCTGGAATTTTTACATCGCGGCGGACGCATTGGCGGTGCTGCTGCTTTCCTCGGCACAGCCCTTGGGCTAAAACCAATCCTTGGTTTGGAAAACGGTAAAATCGTTGCTGTCGAAAAAATCCGCACGATGAACAAAGCCGTTGATCGGCTGATTGATATCTTTGTCGAACGCGTTGGCAGCCAGCGTCCGATTCGAATTGCCGCTTTACACGCCAATGCCCCTGCCGAAGCCGAACGGCTGCTTGAAAAAGCCTGCCAGCGCTTTGAGCCCGCGGATATTGCCGAGGCCTTTGCAGCAACAGTATCACCGGTTATCGGCACTCACACCGGGCCCGGTACGGTTGGCTTAGCCTTCATGGCAGGAATGTGATCAGTCAATCTTCCTGATATTGATTGACAGATTTCCTTTCCATTTCCATACCTCTTTATTATTGAACGGTCTTTGGTAAAATGAAAAAGACCGTTTTATTTTTCCCTGTATCTCACCTTGAGGTTATCACAATGCGAATATATTCCGATATTGGCGTGCAGGTCGCGGATGTTTTACTTCCCAAAAAAGGGATTGATTTGCGCAAATGGGCAACCATTGCCTGCGATCAGTTCACCTCCCAACCCGAATACTGGGAGCAGGTAGCCAGAGAAGTCGGAGACGCCCCCTCAACCTTTAATCTAATTCTGCCCGAGGTGTATCTCGGTAAACCCGAAGAAATGGAGCGTATCCGGTCTGCTCAACAAACCATGCGCCAGTATTTGGATAACGGTATTTTTGAGGTCTACAGCGGATTAATTTACGTCGAACGAACCGTTTGCGGTAAAACCCGACGCGGTTTGATCCTGGCACTTGATCTGGAAAAATACGATTATTCTCCCGGTTCCCAATCTCTCATCCGCGCTACCGAAGGCACCATCCTCGAGCGGATCCCTCCCCGTATGCGGATACGGGAAGGGGCAGTAATAGAGCTGCCTCACATTCTGGTGCTGATTGACGACCCAGAACACACCGTCATCGAAACGGTTAGCCAGCGTAATCAGGCCCTTGTTCCACTGTATGACTTTGAATTGATGCAAGGCAGCGGGCATCTCAAAGGCGCTCTGGTTGCCGATCTTGAACTCGAAAAACAGGTCATTCAAGCCTTGCAGCGGCTGGCTTCGCCCGAAGTTTTTTACCCCAAATACGGTGTCGGAGAAGAAAAAGGGGTTTTACTCTTTGCAGTTGGCGATGGTAATCACTCTTTAGCCACGGCCAAGGCTTGTTGGGAAAAATTGAAACCCTGCGTTGGAATGTACCACCCTGCCCGCTATGCACTGGTTGAAATTGAAAACCTGCACGACCCCGGATTGGTCTTTGAACCGATTCACCGCGTGCTTTTCAATCTGAAACAACCGCTTCTGACCGCATTGCAGAACTTTTTTGGTGAAGCAGGTATCACCATAGCCCCCTGCTCCGACGCAGAGACGATGGAAAAAACTGTCAAAGAAGCAACTGGCAAAAGCCAAACCTTCGGGATTGTCACCCCCCAAGGCTTTTCGGTAGCCACCATCCATAAACCGACCTCTAATCTGGTAGTTGGAAGTCTACAAGCCTTTCTGGACGATTGGCTGAAGCAAGGCGCAGCTGAAAAAATTGATTATGTTCATGGTGAGGATGCCCTCTATCATCTCTCTCGGCAGGAAGGCAATTGCGGCTTTTATCTACCCGCTATGGATAAGAACGAGTTGTTCAGAACCGTCATTCTGGATGGTGTTCTCCCCCGCAAAACCTTTTCGATGGGAGAGGCTATCGAAAAACGGTTTTACATGGAAGCCCGTAAAATTATCTAAATGAAGCGTTTTCATCCTCTAAACATCCATCCGGAATCTGTTCCGCCCGAGCAGGTCAGGTTTTTGAGTCTTCACACAGAACCGTGGGAAGACCGCCAGCGCATTCGTGTGCATGCCCGCCTCACCCCGTTTCAAAAGCCACCCAATCTTGAATTTGAGATTCGGGATTTGGAAGAGCGGGTGATTGCCAGTGCCTACATCGTTGAAAACATTGAATTCGATCTGGTCATTACCATGCATCTGCAGCGGCTTCCCCCGCAGACTCAGCAATTGACTCTTAAAGCTGCTATTTTATACGAAGAGCTTGGAGTGGTATCCAAAGAGAAAACAGGTTTCACTATCTAAGACAGAAAGACACATTGCTGTCATTCAAGGAGTAGATTAAGTCAACTCAAGCAATGAAAAGACATCTACGTAATTTGAAAACACTGGTCAAGCCATATTTTCATCAGGTATTGCTTGCCAGTGTTTTCCTGCTCATTCTGACCATCATTGAAATGGCGTTTCCTGCCATCATTCGGCAGGTGATTGATGTTGGCTTGAAAGGCGGCAATCATCGCTTTCTAATTATGGCGGCTGGGTTGATTTTAGGCCTGGGGCTAATTAAGGCATTGGTCAGTTTCCGTGAACAGTATCTGACCGAATGGATTGCCCACCATGTGGCCTATGATCTACGTAACCGTCTATATGACCACATTCAACGCCTGTCCTTTCACTACCATGAC
>DLXG01000023.1 GCA_003448875.1 Anaerolineaceae bacterium | reverse complement strand
TTTTCTAAGGGTGATTCAAGAACGATTTCCCGCCACAAATCTCCAATGCGGGTGGAGGCAGAAACGAGTTTCAAGCCGGCCGGTATCAAGCGCAGCTCCCGGCGCACCGGCTGATTGGGGCAGCAGCCGGGGTCGTTTGGCCCGTGAACCATTCCTTCCAGCCGGATGTGGCTGTCCTGAATTTCCAGCCGTTCAACCACCGGGCGGTCATCCACAAAATAAAGACCGGCTTGCTCACCCTTGCCGTCATGGTTCACCACCGCCACCACCCACACAAATACACCCGTCCCCCCATAATTGACCGCCAGCAGGACGGCTGCATCCGGTTGGCCATCAGCGTTCAAGTCCCCAAAAGCCAGCAAGTCCCCCATACGAACCTGCATAAAATCCACCGCTGCCGGGTCTTCCCCGCGCTGAAAGACCCCATCCGTCAGGCGGAAGGAAACCTGCTCCCCCTCTGTGGCTGCGGGAAGGGTGTACTCCATATTTTCCAGCAGGCTTCGGCTGAGCAGCGCCGGTGTCGCGGTTATCGGAACGGTTGGAGAGGAAGTGGGCGCTGGCGTTTCGGTTGCTTCGCCCGGCTGATTGAGGGCTACCGGCAGATTGCAGGCAGCCGCCAGCCCAAAAAGGATGAATAACACAATTACCCGTCGCATGGGATACTTTCTCCTGCGTTCTTCTAAATCAGATCCACATCATGCGCGCCCGATTCTTTCTGACCAGCAGGCGTGATGCGGATGAATTCGGCATTCTGCCACAGTTCCTGCAAGGTATGCGCCCCGGCGTAACTCATGCCGGAACGCAGCCCGCCCACAATCTGATGCAGAATATCACGCACCTTGCCGCGGTACGGCACCAGCGCCTCAACCCCCTCCGGCACGACCTCGCTCCACAATTCTTCGGAGTATTCCTCCTCTTGCAGGGGCTTATCCAGTTTGCGCCGTTCCACGTTGGCTGAAAGAGAGGCCATGCCGCGCACCACTTTGTAGCGCCGCCCCTGGCGCACAATTTCGGCCCCCGGTGCCTCATCGGTACCCGCCAGCATAGAGCCCAGCATGACCGCGCTGGCCCCGGCTGCCAGGGCTTTGGTCACATCCCCGGAAGTGCGCATCCCGCCATCGGCAATAATGGGAATATTCAGGCGGTGGCCTTCCTCTGCGCATTCGGCTACAGCGGTGAGTTGCGGCACGCCAAAGCCCGTCACCACGCGCGTAATGCAGATCGAGCCGGCCCCCACCCCTACCTTGACCACATCGGCGCCGGCATCGGCCAGTTCCCGCACGCCCTCGGCGGTAGCCACGTTGCCTGCCACCAGTGCAACACCCGCAAAAGCCTTTTTTAGGCGGCTGACCATTTCAAGGGTGTGCTGAGAATGCCCGTGAGCAATATCCACTACCAGCACATCCGCGCCGGCCTCAACGCACGCCGCCGCCCGTTCCATATCTTCGGGGCGCACCCCCACGGCGGCACCTACCCGCAAACGCCCGTGCTGATCTTTTGTGGCAAAGGGGTGATCCTGAATCTTGATAATATCCTGCACGGTAATCAAACCCGCCAGGCGGCCTTCCTCATCCAGCAGGGGCAGTTTCTCCACCCGCGCCTCATACAACTTCTGACGGGCCGATTCAAGCGAAGCGCCCGCCTGAGCGGTAACCAGCCGTTCACGCGGGGTCATCACCGTGCTGACCGCTGCCGATTCATCCGGGGCCAGC
Source organism: Anaerolineaceae bacterium (assembly GCA_003448875.1). Lineage (GTDB taxonomy): Bacteria > Chloroflexota > Anaerolineae > Anaerolineales > Anaerolineaceae > Bellilinea. Next base: position 4,166 of record DLXG01000023.1, on the reverse strand, counting down.
AGCACATCGCGGGTTGCCACCAGTCCCAGCACCCGGTTTTGCTCGTCCACCACAACCAGCCCGCCGACATCCTCGGCCTTCATCAGCTGGCGTGCTTCGCCAATCGTTGCCGAGGGGCAAATCGTCAAAGGATTCAAGACCACCAGACTTTCTGCCCGTTTGACCTTACGCACCTGCTCGGCCTGCCGCTCGATGCTCATAAAACGATGCAGAATGCCCAAACCACCCTGCTGAGCGATGGCAATCGCCATGGGCGCTTCGGTAACCGTATCCATATTCGCGGAAATAATCGGTATATTGAGATGAATATCCTTCGTCAGGTACGTTTCGGTAGAAACATCCTGCCTTGAACGGATGGAAGATTTTTTGGGAACTAACAAGACATCATCAAAAGTCAGACCAACCTGCGGGCGAAGATTCATCTCGCACCTCCTGCTCCGAAAAAATGCGGATTGTTGTAGAATACGGGCATGTCGTCACCCTCCATTTTACCGCCAAACTGGTACGAACAGGATGTAGTTTCTGCCGCACAGGGACTGCTGGGCAAGCGGCTGGTACGCCTGCTGGATGGTCAGCGGATCAGCGGCCTCATCGTGGAAACCGAAGCCTACCGCGGCGAAGAAGACCTCGCCTGTCACGCCCGCGCTGGTTACACCCCGCGTACCAGCGTCATGTACGGCCCGCCCGGACGGGCGTATGTCTACTTTACCTACGGAATGCACTGGCTGCTAAATGTAGTTTGCATGGCAGAAGGTTACCCGGCGGCTGTCCTCATCCGCGCCATACAGCCCGTCGAAGGGATCGAGATCATCGCCCGCCGCCGGGCCGGTCAGCCGCCGCAGCGCTGGACGGACGGCCCGGCTAAACTGACCGCTGCGCTGGGCATTGACGGCAGTTTGAACGGCGCCGACCTGACCACCCCATCTTCTGGTTTGTGGATCGAAGAAGCCCCTCTGCCGGAGGGGGCTGTCATTCAGCAATCCGCCCGAATTGGCATCGAGCGGGTACCTCAGCCGTGGAAATCAATCCCGTGGCGTTTCTACCTGACATGGGATAGTTCAATAAGGCAGGTCAATCCCGTAAAATAAACGCTGATGTTCGGCCATTGCCCGTAAGATGTAGGCCTGAATCAGCGGGAATAATCTTCTTTCACCTTTCAATTCGCTCTCTAATTTTTTAAGGCTTAGCGGAGCTGAAAAAGTGACCCGCGGCTGAACTTTCCAGCGGTGCGGCGCCAATACTTGAAAAGCCACCTGCATCACCTCGGCCGCCACCTGTGCATTCCACGCCTTTCTGAAAAACAAACGCCCCAACCTTAACGCCAGCGGTGCAGTCACCTGACTGATGATGCCAATCACCAAACGAGTTTCCGGCACCTTGCGCAGCCACAGCTCAAGGCTGGGCAGCCAGTATCGCACCTCTTTCATTGCACCGGGCATGGTAGCCGGGTCAGGTTCAATCGTACCGCGCGGAAAAGTCAGCAGCGCTCCCCCATCCTTCAAATGCTGAATGACCTCCCGTAAAACATTTGCCCGTTGTGCCATATCCCGCGTGGAAAAGATGAGATGACGACTGACATGCGGTAAGTTGCGTAACAACGGCATCTCACGGGCAATTACCCACACATCCTCACGCTGAAGCAGTTTGGCTAATACAAACCCATCAAAAGTGCCGGGATGATTGCAGGCCACGATCAACGGCCCGTGTTGAGGGATGGGCTGCTCGGCAGCCCACTCGATATTGCAGGTGAATTGCTCTAAAAACCGTGTCAGTCCAACGTTCAATCCAAAGCGGCGAATATCCTCGTCCAATCCGGCCAGCACCTCCGCCATGCGGTACAACGGCCTCTCCAGCGCCTTCCCCAAAACTCGTCTGCGCCAGTCCCTCTCTGTCCAGCCGGAAACGCGAAAAACCTCATAATCCAGAGCAGTGTAGAGTTCAGCAACGCTGCGCGGAGCAGGGGATGAAGGCATGGGGATCTCGCTGGTGGTCATGGCTAACTATGCGAAGCCTGACGCGCAAGTTGTAAGCGATAACGGCGCATCACCTTGCGGCGCTTGCGCTCCGGCAGAGCGAGGATATAGCGGCAGACATTGGCAATTTTTTCCGCCGAGGTGCCGCCGTTTTGGAGTGGCAGTAGCCGGCGCAGCTGATCCACATTTGCCTCAGCATAAATCGGCTTTCCCAGCGCCAGCGCCGTATAAATCACGGTGGAATTCTCAGCCACCAGGGCATCGCAATTGGCAATCATGTGGTGCACATTACCATCCGTGAACACACGCGCCTGAGGGGCTACCAACTTGATCTCCAGCATGGCCAATTCAACGTTTTCATTGGGATGGAGTTTGATAAATAAGGGTTTGCCATTCGCAATCTGCAGGGCGCGCTGCAAAAAAGCCAGACGGTTATGCAGTTTGCCGGTCTCACGGCTGGCAGAAGTGGCCGCCAGCACGTACCCACGATAGGGGAAGTCATTTTCAAGATACTGGCGGATGTTATCGTAATTGGGGATGCCGGTCACAAAGATTTTTTCAGGATGAATACCTTTGCGGATAAATAAATCGCGGTAGCCGACCGAAGCCACACAAAACGCTTCGTAAGCATTAGAAAGGCCGGTTGCGGCCGTGTTTGCCAGCCAGCGCGGCAAACGCAGCGTTTTCACCAGTTGATAGCGCAACCCTTCCGGCTCGGTCATCCCTTCCTGCACCAGCACAATCGGTTTATTGCGGATGTTGCCCTGAATAATCAAATCAGTGCACGTGACCACCAGATCATAACCGCCTGACCGCCCGCCAAAATCAACCGGCAGGCGATTCTTCTGTAAATAAGCCTCGGTCTCACGGCGATGCCGGCCGCCAAGAATGGTGAAGTCAAGCAATCCTTTCGCGGCTGCCCAACCCATCAGCCCTTCGGCATAGAATGGCGTGAACACACATTCGTGTTCTGGCAAAGCCTTAGCGATCTGGTGCATCATCATGGTTTGATTAAGTGATCCGCCAATCAGTAAAATCCTCTTTGCCATTCCCCTGCATCCTCTGCCGTAATTAATTTGGTGAAGTGTCCCTAAATTAAGTATCCCCACCAGATTTAAGAACCCCTCAACTTTGGGCTAAAAGAGGGTTATAAACAGGCTAACAGAAGGTTAAGAAATCAACAAACCGCTCAACGCCCTCAGCCTGCGTTTCTTAACCTTAAAAAGTCGGCAAGAGGATAGAAATTGAAAGAGATTTTTGCTATACTTTAATCGTGGAGTTAAAGTTGTTCATACCAATTCGTTTCCACACATTATCCGTGCTTATTCGCCGCGCTCGCCATCGGGTCGCCTGATTTAGCGTCTCTGATAAAATCCAATCCAGGTGACCCTGCTAATCGCAAGGGTCATTTTTTTACCAGATTTTCAGGGAGGTGGTTTGTGATGTCATACCCATTTCTGAACGATGCTTTACAAGCGGTCAAATCGCTGGCTTTTCAACGCGTGCCGCTCAATCTGGTCAGCACCTATAAAGGGGTACACTTCATTGAACGCATCGAGCCGATCAAAATTGGGGTGGATTCCATCACGTTCCGCGCTCCCCGCCTGCAAGTTTGTATGACACTGCGAGACCCGGTCTACCTGTACTCCCGGGTGCTGCCCGAAACGGTGCGGGCCAAACCGCAATTGATCAATTCCCACCCTCAGGAATTGAGATTGAGTGACTTTTCTTTCAACGGCAATCTCTGGTTTGACCGCATGGAGCAGCGCGTCCAGCCTGACCGTCCCGTTGAGGTCATGTTGAAATTAAACAATCGCATCTACTCTGCCACACTGCGGGATATTTCCCTGCACGGTGCGGGTTTGTTGCTCTACATCGGTGATCAGCCCGGTTTCGATGTGCTGGTCAATACACCGGTTGATCTGCGCTTTGACCTTACCCCCACCACGCCAATTGACGTTCACGGACGGGTGGTTTGCCGGCGCCGCGTTGGGACAACCATGCTCTATCTGGGTGTGCGCATTTTCCCCAGCGAAGAACAGACCCGCTGGCTGGAAAACTACATTGTGCGCCGCAAACTGGAAATTTTGAACGAACTGGATGAGTTGATCAACGAACAGATGGAGCCGCAAACCGCCGCCGATTTGTACTTCTAAGGTACCGAGCAGCGGTAAAGCCGATAGGGGTCTATAC
>DLXG01000072.1 GCA_003448875.1 Anaerolineaceae bacterium | reverse complement strand
AAGGGGTGGTTCACCGGTAATTTGAACGATGACTTGACGCGTCACCGAGGCCAAGTGATGGCAAGCAATCCGTAATTGTTCCCAACCAAGTTGTCGTTGAAACTGAATTGCGTCCGGCACCGTCAGAAAGGCTGAAATATCGCGTGTGCCACTCCATTCGAGATAATCCACAAACAGCGATTCCCCCGGTGTTTCGCTTTCCCAACCCCACGAAACGATAAGGGGTTCTATCAGATGTTGTACCTCAGGGCGAGCATAGATGAAAGCAGAACCTTTGGGCGCGCATAGCCATTTATGAAGATTGCCAACATAAAAATCAGCACCGATTTCTTCTAAGTTCAGGTCAATTTGACCGGGGGCGTGAGCGCCATCCACAACGGTCAAGATGCCTTTTTGACGAGCAAGACGGCAAACAGCTTCTACGGGAAAGATGATGGCCGTTGGAGAGGTTATGTGACTGATGAAAATCACTTTTGTCCGAGTCGAAATTCCCGCAAATAGATCGGCGATGATCTGGTCAGGGTTCTCAACTGGCAGGTTTATTGGCTGATTGATATACTTAAATCCGCGCTTTTGAGCAAGAAACCGCCATGTTCGATCCAATGCTCCATATTCATGATCAGTGCTGAGGACTTCATCGTGCTGGTAGAGATTGAGGCTGCGGGCAATAATATTCAAACCGGTAGTGGCATTGGTTACATATACCAGATTGCCGGCTTGGGTGTGCAGGTATTCTGCTAAAATCTGCCGGGATTGCAGGAGGAGGTCTTTTGCTTTGCGTCCTAAAAACTCAACCGGTTGACGTTCGAGCTCTCTTTGCCAGTACTGATAGCGTTCAAAAACGGGTATGGGAGTCGCTCCAAAAGAGCCGTGATTAAGAAAGATAACATCCGGTCTCAGTAAAAATAATGACCGATAATTGGATTTTTGCGAAGTCTTTTGATTTTCCATTTTCTATCAAATCTCCACTATGTCATTTCGTTTGATCTCAATCTTACCACCTCAGGCAACTCTGCAAGAAAAGAAAAATTTTTACCATTTTTATGCCGATGTAATCTGGTTTGGTGTTTTGAATGGGAGTGCCATTTCATTCCTGGCAGTTTACGCGACTCGGATTGGGGCCAATGCTCAGCAAATTGGTTTGATCAATGCCGCGCCGGCTGTGATGGCTTTGTTATTTTCACTGCCATTTGGAGCATGGATCGAGCCACAGTCTAAACGCCGGGCAACCTTCATTACCGCGTTCTTGATGCGGATTTTTTACTTTCCGCTCATCCTGATCCCATCTCGTTTACCTTATGAGATTCAAGTTCCTTTGATTATGGTGATGGCCTTCTTGATGAACATACCCGCAACCGGCCTTGGAGTGGCCTTTAATGCATTATTTGCGGAGGCAATCACAATTAAGGATCGGGCACAAATTGCGGGTGTGCGCAATGTTTTTTTTGCGATTGTTTCTATAATTACGTCTCTAACTTGCGGTTATATATTGAATCACTTTGCGTTCCCGGTAGGGTATCAACTCGTTTTCGCGATTGGTTTCGTCAGCGCAGCTCTCTCAACTCTTCATCTTGGGTTGATTCGTCCAGCCATCCAAGAAAACTCGACTTTTGGCATAAATACTGAAGTGGCTCAAGATTTCCAGCGAAAAGTGAATTGCAAAAAGGGCGCTGGAACATCCATATTTAGCAACCTGAATAATCACCTACACCTTGAAATCATCAAGAGCCCGTTTCGATCAGTCTTATGGATGATGTTTTCTTTTCATTTTGCCCAATATCTTCCTTTGCCTCTGTTTCCGGTCTTTGCAGTCAAGGTTTTAGAGGTTTCTGATCAGTTAATCAGCATCGCGAATGCCATCTTTTTTCTCGCAATGCTGGTTATTTCCAGCCAGGTCTCAACGCTGGTAAGCAAATTCGGTAATCAGAAGATCACCGGTCTTGGCTTGATCTTTCTGGCGGGTTATCCGTTTATCCTGTCTATTTCGTACAATCCGTTGCCTTATCTCGCTGCCCATCTTCTGGGTGGTACAGGCTGGGGGCTGGCGAGCAGTACCATGTTTAATTTTGTGCTGGAGAAGGCTCCGTCAGAGACGCGTTCGGCGCATCTGGCATGGTTTAACCTGTTTGCTAACGCTGGTATTTTGTCAGGTTCATTGCTCGGCCCATGGATTAGCTCTCTGACTGGTATTCGATGGGCTTTGTTATTATTCGCCGTGTTTCGGTTTTGGTCGGGATTGAACATAGTCCGCTGGAAGTAGATGTGTTAAAATCGCCAATATGTCCGTAAAAATTGTAGCGACCAACCGAAAAGCGCGTTTTGAATATTTTTTGCTGGAAACTTATGAGGCCGGGATTGCCTTGCAAGGGAGTGAAATTAAGTCAATTCGGGCCGGGCAAATCAGTCTGGCCGAGGCCTATGTTCAAACGGATGGTAAAGAAGCCTGGCTGATCAATGCCCACATCGCTCCTTATGAACAGGCTAACCGGTTTAACCATGATCCGCGCAGGCCCAGAAAATTGCTTCTTCATAAGAGAGAAATTCGCGAACTTTGGAATGCAGTGCGCCAAAAAGGGGTTACTATTGTCCCCGTGCAAGTTTACTTGAAAGACGGTAAAGCAAAGGTGGAAATTGCGATTGCTAAGGGGAAAAAGTTATATGATAAACGTCACGAGATTGCCAAACGCGATCAGACCAGAGAAATTGAGAGGGAAAGAGGCCGTGATTTCTAAGGATATACTGACCCCATGTAAGATGGTGGTTACTGATGCTTGGTAATAATTTTCTGGCATTAGCGGCGACATTTGCTCTGGCATTATTATGGTTGCGATTTAATGATTATCTTGCTCACCGCGGTTGGATCAGTTCTCAACTAAGCCGAAAGATTATTCATGCCGGCACCGGTCCAATCTTTGTTTTGTGCTGGTTGTTATTTACCGAACAACCGTCTTCGCGCTGGCTGGCAGCGCTGGTACCGTTTGCAATTACGGTCCAATTTTTCCTGATCGGGATTGGTGTAGTCCGTGATCAGGCGGCGGTAGACGGGATGTCCCGCAGCGGCGATCCGCGTGAAATTTTGAAGGGTCCGCTTTATTACGGGATTGTATTTGTCATCCTCACGGCGATTTACTGGCATGATTCCCCAATTGGAATCACCGCTTTAATGATGATGTGTGGCGGGGATGGACTGGCAGATGTGGTCGGCAAGAGAATTCCCAGCAACCCAATCCCCTGGTCGCCTCGCAAAACATGGCTGGGGACTGCAACCATGTTTTTCGCCGGCTGGCTTTTTTCGATACTCATTCTGGCGGTTTTTATATCTGCCGGTAAACTTAACATTCCCTTTGCCTCGATTGTTTTGCCCGTCACGCTGATTGCTATTGCTGCTACCTTGGTTGAATCACTTCCCATGAAGGACATTGATAACCTGACTGTGCCGCTGGTAAGCGTGGCACTTGGACATTTACTTTTCTAAAACAAGAGGGAATTGATGATTGAAATTGATGGAAATCATCTGGATATTCGCAGCCTTGTTTCGGTAGCCCGGCACGGTGAAGAGGTGGAGATTTCCCCTCAAGGTGTCGAAAACATAAGAAAATCCCGCAAGGTTTTGGAGACAATTTTACAATCCAATCAAGCAGTCTATGGGATAAACACCGGCTTTGGCATTTTTTCGGAAAAACGCATTCCAGTTGAGGACAGCAAACATTTGAGCCGTAACTTAATCCTGAGCCACGCGGTTGCGGTTGGAGAACCGCTGCCAACCGAAGTGGTGCGGGCGGCCATGCTGGTACGTGCCAATACGCTGGTTAAGGGATATTCAGGGGTTCGAGAAGAAGTTGTACAAACTCTTATTGAGATGCTTAACAAAAAAGTGACCCCTCTGGTACCTCAACAGGGTTCGCTGGGTTCTTCGGGGGACTTAAGTCCTTTATCCCATCTGGCTTTGGTATTCACGACCGATGAGGCTGACCGGGAGGAAGAATCCGGTTGGGCAGAATATCAGGGAAAAATTATGACCGGCAAGCAAGCCATGGAGCAAGCAGGTATCCCCCGCCTGATTTTAGGCCCAAAAGAGGGGCTGGCAATTAATAACGGGGCAACTTTCAGTGCAGCCATGGCAGCCCTGATCATTTACGATGCGTATCAAGCGATACGAATAGCAAATAAGGCGACGGCATTGAGTCTGGAAGCGCTCCTAGGCTGTTCGGCTGCTTTTGATGAGCGTATCCACGAAGCACGGGATCAAGATGGACAAATTCGCATAGCCAGTGAAATACGAGCCGAAATTAAAGGTAGTACTTTCATTGACGCTGCCTGCCGGGTACAGGATGCTTATTCATTGCGATGCACACCTCAGGTACAGGGAACTATATTAGAAACGATTGAGTTTGCCGAGCGAATCGTTCAAAAAGAACTCAATGCAGCCACCGATAATCCGCTGCTCTTTGAGCCAGATGTGGCTCTTTCAGGGGGTAATTTTCACGGAGAGCCGATTGGGTTGGTGATGGATTATGTAGGTATTGCCCTGGCAGAGCTGGCTGCTATATCCGAACGGAGAATTTTTCGGCTGTTGGATGCCAAACTTAACGGCGGTCTTCCTCCGATGTTGGTGGATTCACCCGAATCAGCCGGTCTCAATTCTGGCTTAATGATGCCCCATTACACGGCTGCTTCGCTTGTATTGGAAAACCAAACGTTAGCCCATCCTGATAGTGTTCACTCCCTGCCGACTTCCGGTGGTCAGGAAGATCATAATGCCAATGCAATGACGGCAGCCCGGCATTGCTGGCAAATCTTACGAAACACTCAAAAGGTACTTGCTATCGAACTCTATACGGCAGCACGCGCAGTAGATTTACGGATGCGTCAAATGCCCCACTTCACTTTGGGGCAAGGAACCCAGCGGCTCTGGTCGGTCTTGAGAGAAAAAGTTCCATACCGGGATGGTGATACATGGTGGGCGCCGGAGATCGAAAAGATCGAACAACTGGTTAAGAACCATCAACTGGTATGGTAAACTCTTATCTGCTTTTAATTGACCTTTGATTGACAAATTAGATTTTCCTGATTATCTTTTTGATTATGAAGTGGGCAGAAACGCGTTTATCTCGGAGGAACTTTCTCAAACTGGGTCTGGCCGGTTTGGGTAGTCTGGCGATGCGCCCCTGGCAGATTTGGGGCGATTTGCTTCAAGAGTGGCCGGATGCTGAGCGGTTGGGAAGGGTTTGTGTTGGAAAGGTTAACATCCGCAAAAGACCGTCCGTTGATGCCGAATCGCTTGGGGAGTTGTACGAAGATGCAGTTGTCATCTGGCTTCGAGAAGTGGTTGGAGAAGCCCCATTGGGAAGGCAAAGCCGGCGCTGGGTAGAAACACCAGATGGTTATATTTATGCACCCAGTTTACAACCGGTTAAGTATTTACCTAATCAACCAGTCACCGAATTGCCTGTGACCAGTCTCGGGCGGGGAATGTGGGTTGAGGTAACCATACCTCACACTCAAATTTTTCTGGAAAATCGCTCGCCAGCCTCACCATGGTTGAAATACACAATAGAATACAATACCGTTCCGCGTTTGTATTACAGTCAAATCTTGTGGGTGGATGATATTCGCACCAATTCACAAGGACAAATTCTCTATAGGGTCAATGAGCGTTTTGGTTCTTATGGAGATGTATTCTGGGCAGCTGGGGAGGCATTTCGTCCCCTCAGACCGGAAGAACTTGAGCCCATTCATCCTGAGGTAGAAAACAAACGTATTGTCGTAGATGTAACCCCTACCCGACAGATATTATCCTGTTACGAAGGGCGCAGCGAGGTTTATTCCTGCCTGATTTCTTCAGGGGCGATCTGGAATGCTGCGGGGGAGGTTGTGGAGGCCTGGCGGACACCAATCGGGGCTCACCCCATATGGAGGAAGTCGGTGTCTATTCACATGAGCGGCGGGCAAACCGGTACCGGCTACGATTTGCCGGGTGTGGCATGGACAACCCTGTTCACCGGTGAAGGTGTGGCTATCCATTCAACTTTCTGGCATAATGACTTTGGTACACCACGTTCGCGTGGTTGTATTAACTGCACGCCGGATGATGCCCATTTTATTTTCCGCTGGACATTACCGGTTGTACCATACGACCCCGGTGATATTCAGGTAGGTATGCCGGGGGGAACAATTGTGGATGTCATTGAGAAATGAGGTTTTAGACTTTATGTTGACGGTGAATGTGACTGCAGGTTTGGCGTTTTTAGCAGGGCTGGCTTCTTTTCTTTCCCCTTGTGTATTTGCTCTGATTCCTGCTTACATCGGGTATCTGAGCGGCAGGTCGGTAGCGGCTGCCCAGACAGATGTTAATCGGGTCAATACACTCAATACACTTCTACACGGAATAGCCTTTATTCTGGGTTTTAGTGCGGTATTCCTTACTTTGGGGCTGACCATGTCGGCCATAGGAAGCCTTCTGTACGATTTTCGCGCAGTTCTAGCGAAATTGGGCGGGGTCATTGTGGTCGTTTTTGGGCTTCATATGACAGGATTGCTGCGTTTGAGTTTCCTTGAATATGACTTACGGCCGCAAACAAAAATCCAGCAAAATCGCAGTTTACTTTCTTCTGCTTTATTAGGTGTTACATTTTCTGCTGGCTGGTCTCCGTGCATTGGGCCGGTTTTAGGGATGATTTTGACCCTTGCTATCAACACCGGATCGGTGAATCAAGGCCTGGTTTTGCTGGCTTTTTATTCTGCCGGGTTAGCGGTGCCGTTTTTGCTGGCTGCATTAGGGATAGGTTGGGTAACTAATCTGATTCGCAAACATGGAAAAGCCATGTTTTATATTGAGAAAGCCATGGGGGTCTTAATGATCATTGTAGGGGTTATGTTGTTTCTGGGAATTTTCAATCAGCTGGCACAATTTGGCACTTTTATTGATTTAGGGCTCTGAGGCGGAGTAGGGTGAACTGGAAAACCGCGGTATTGCTATTGGGTGGGCTGTTGTTTGGAGGATTGCTGGGGGCGGTCATTTTTTTTGGAGGTAATCAGTCCTTATCCCTTGCACGCGAACGACAAGTTCCACAACGCGGGCAGAAGTTTCCAGAATTTACGCTGGAAGGGCTGGATGGGAATAAGTACAGTATGTCTGATTTCGCTGGAAAGCCCGTTATTGTAAATTTCTGGGCAACCTGGTGTGACCCTTGTAAAGCAGAAATGCCCCTTTTTGAGTCTATATATCGCCAACAATCTAATGTTGTGGTGCTGGGAGTCAACTATAACGAGCCGGTAAATGTGATTCGGAGATTTATTGAAGAACGTGGCTTGACTTTTCCGATCTTGCTGGATGAAGAAGGAAAAATTGCCGAGAAGTTTCAAGTTTTTGGTTTTCCGACAACGTATTTCATCGATCGTGATGGCATCTTAAGAGAAACATACGTAGGTCAATTAGATGAGGTTATGCTCTCAACGTATCTGGAAAAAATTGGAGCCGCTCCATGATGGTTGTGACTGTGTTTGTCAGGCAAAATGATCCCGCCAATCAAGTCGTGGTGGAGATGTTGAATCGTCTGAAGGATGATTATCCGCATCAATTAGCGGTTGTACCGATTGATCAGGATGAGGGGCTGCGGTTGGCCTATGAAAAAGATGCCCCCGTTGTTCAAGTAGGTCCGTACCGCCTTGGCTCGCCATTTGGCGAACAGGACTTAAGGGTAACCCTCGGGGCTGCTCTTGACCGGGCTAAACATTTGAACGCAGTGGGCGATGAAAGTTATACAAGGCGGATTGAGAGAGGCAGAAAAGTCAGCACTGCCGATCGGATTTCATTATGGCTGAGCAATCATTATATGTTGCTGGTAAATTTTTTTATTTTTCTATATGTGGGTTTACCGTTTCTTGCGCCGGCTCTGGCACTCAATGGTTTTAGCGCTCCAGCCAGACTTCTTTACACCATTTACAGTCCGCTCTGCCATCAATTGACATATCGCTCGTGGTTTTTATTCGGTATACAACCTTACTATCCCAGAAGTCTGGCAGAAGTTCAAAATCTGGCTTCTTATGAGCAAATTTTCAACGTGCCTCCAACCGATCTGGCATTTGCCCGGCAATTTACTGGTATGGAAGAAATTGGTTACGGTGCCGGCAGGGTTGGCTACAAAGTTGCTTTGTGTCAGCGGGATGTGGCAATATATGGATCGTTGCTGATGTTTGGGTTGATTTTTTCGCTCTCCGGCAGAAGAATCAAATCCTTACCTTGGTATTTATGGGTCTTATTCGGTTTGGTGCCGATTGGAGTGGATGGCCTTTCACAACTACCCAGTTTGCTTTCGTTTTTATCTGAATTACCTGTTTTTCGGGAGAGTACCCCACTTCTACGAACAATCACCGGAATGCTGTTTGGCGGTACTACCGGCTGGTATCTCTTTCCGATGATTGAAGAGAGTATGCGGGAAACACGAGCGTTGTTGACTCAAAAACGAACCATCGTTTCTCAAATTCATTCATAAGAGTCGGGATAAAATGCCGTTCTTTCAAGCCAATGGGTTGGAATATTACCGGTTTGACTCGCTGGGCGAGGCAGTCGTTCATGCTGTCTTTACCCGCAAAGGCGGCGTAAGTCCACAGCCGTGGTCAACACTAAATTTAGGCGGAACAGTTGGGGACAGCCGCGAGAATGTTGTTGAAAACCGACGCCGAATCTTTGAAACGCTTGGTATCAAAGTAGCCACCATTTTTGATGTATGGCAGGTTCATTCGGATAAGGTCATTATTACAAATAAACCGCGTCCACTGGATCAACCCCATGAAAAGGCCGATGCAATTTTGACCAACAATCCCGAGGTTACTTTGTTCATGCGATTTGCCGATTGCGTGCCGATATTGCTGTACGATCCGGTTCGACGTGTGGTTGGTTTAATCCATGCCGGATGGATGGGTACCGTTCAGCAAATCACCTCAAAAACGGTGTTGTTGATGAGGGAGCATTTCGACTCCAATCCGGCTGATATTCTGGCTGGCATCGGGCCTTCAATTGGTGCAGACCATTACATCATTCGAGAGGATGTGGCCCAAAAGGTGAAAGAATCCTTTGGCGAGGATTCTGTAAAGATTCTCCATACCAACGGTAATACTATTCATCTGGATTTATGGGCGGCGAATGAAATTCTGCTACGCAAAATTGGAGTAAAATCAGTCGAAGTCTCCAATCAATGTACTGCCTGCGACCTTGAGCGGTGGTTTTCTCACCGCGCAGAGCAGGGCAAAACAGGCCGGTTCGCGGCCTTGATCAAGTTACCCCAAGGATAAGAAGGATTTTGCGGCAAGATGCCATTGACCGTTGAAGAAAT
>DLXG01000289.1 GCA_003448875.1 Anaerolineaceae bacterium | reverse complement strand
CCGTTCGCGGAAGGTTTCCTGATGGAGCAGGTGATTCAGCTCCAGCAGGGCTTTCAGGTGGGCGTGATCGTCCACCGCCCCCAGCACCAGACAGATACGCGCCTGATGTTCGGGGGCTTCGCCAAAGGCGGCTGGCTTTTTGAGGATGAGCAGGCTGAGGCACAGGCGCACCACCCCGTCCACCGGGCGGGCGTGCAAAATCAGCACCTGCGGGGCCAGCCACATGTAAGCGCCGTGCTTTTCGATGATGGAGATCATGGCGCGCACGTAATCCGGCAGGATATAGCCGTTGGCCAGCAGCGGCTGGCTGGCCTTTTGCACAGCGGCACGCCAGTCCAATTCTTCCTCACTGATCAGGATATGATCGGGGCGCAGCAAATCAATCAATTCCGGCTTTTCGGCATCGCTGAACACAAATCGCTGCACCTGACCCTCACGTTCCACCAGCCAGTTTTGAATCATCTTCTTTTCCGCCGGGTGAAGGAAGGGGCTGATGTTAAGCACCGGATAATCGGGCATTTCGATGGGGTCGGTTGAAAGAATCAAGTCGGCCTGCTGGAGCAGGTCATTTTCGGTGCTGAAGCCGTTGACGATGCCAATCACTTTCAGGTTGGGGAATTCGCGCTCCAGCCGGGCGCGCAGCAGCGATACCTTGGCGCGGATGCCGTCGCCTACCAGCACCACAGATGTTTTACTGCGGTCTTTGATGTTGAGCCGGTTAAGGGCCGAAAGCAGGTACATTGCGATGTAGGCGGTCTCTTCCGGTGGAAAGGTCAATTGCAGGTCGTGTTCGATTTCGCGGAGGCTTTGCCGGGCGGTCTGGTAAATTTCCGGAAAGAGGCGGCGCACCTGCGGCAGGTTTTCGTTCAAAATGGGCAGCCGGTAGCGGATGCGGTACAGCACCGGTTCAAGGTGGCGGGCCAGTTCGGCAAACAGTTCCTCATCCAGCAGCAGCAAGGGGTGCAACTGGCGGGCACAGGTCGAGATGATCTGCCGGGCCAGAGCGGCCCCGCCGGGGTAGAGGGCTTCCAGTTCGGTGCGGCTGGCATGGTCGCGTAAATCCAGCGAGGGCGATTCCCATTTGGCACCGCACAGGCTGGCCGCCAGCAGGGCCACTTCCGCCGCGGTGGCGGGAAGGTGGTAACGGCCACGCAGGTCGCCAAAAACGGCCGCGGCCACCTCGTAGTACAAATTCTGCTCCACGCCGATGGTCTGTTCGGGGGGAATGGCCTTGCCGCCCTGCAAGCAGGCGATACTGATGGCCAGATAAACCAGCGTTTCCACCCTGGAATAGAGCGACATACTGCGGCCGATCATGTTTTCGATGCGCACAATTTCAACGTGGGCAATTTTGAGGGGCAGGCCGCGCAAAAACTTTTCAAAACGAGGCGGAATGGATTTATCTCCGCTGAAGCCGGCTTCGGGTTGCTTCCAGAGCAGGTACCATTTACGGTCGCCCAGTTCTTCGCGAATCAGGTTCAGCAGGGCAAAGCGGCGGCTGGCTTCACCACCGTTCAGGAATACCCCGCGATTGGGCAGGCGTTTCAACTCGATGGAAAACAACCCCAACCATTTTTCGATTTCCTCAATGTCGTTGACGATGGTGGAGCGGGAAACTCCACTGCTTTCGGCCAGTTGCTGGTAGGTGAGCGGGGTTGGGGAGGAAAGCAGTTCAAACAAGAGCAGGTGCTGGCGTTGGGTGCGGGAAAAGACAAGGTTTTCGTCTTCGGGCTGGTCAATCAGAGCCAGCAAGCGCTTGCGCTGGGCGCGGCCGGCTTCGATCTCGATGCCAAATCCGGGCCGGATGCGCAGGGGTACGCCTTCGTTGCGCAGCCAAGCGCGCACCGTATCCAGATTGTAGCGGATGACCCGCGCCGTCACCCCGCAGCGGCGGGCTAACTGCTCAATCGTCAGGCGGCCATCGCTTTCCAGGAGGGCAAAAATGATGTTGCGCTGGCGCGGGTTGATGTTGATCTTAAGTCCGGGCATGGCTTGGCTGGGGGGAATTAAAACAAATTTGTATTAACTGGGATTTTGCGAATTTCAGCGCATTATAGCCGATTGGACGGACGGCGGCAAGTGAGAGGAACAAAACGGAAAATATTTTCTTAAAAACGCAAAACTGCCGGGAAGTGAAACTGGATTTAAAGTCCGCGGCCTGCGATTGAACCGTTGGATGATCTCTCCGCATGATTAACCAATTGGGGGACTGTTCCGGCTGGAATGTTTAGCTTTCATCAGGTCTGGGGAGGTGAAATTGTGAGCGGGCGTGAAAAATCTGCAAACCGGCGTTGCTCCGGCAGATGAGGGCGGGGTAGACATGAAAATGATCTAACTTTGTCATAAGTTGTAATTACAAAAACCAATGAAACAAAACGGGCGGCTTTTTTCTATAATCAAAAACAGCAATTCCAGAAAGCCCGAACGTTTTCAGATTTCTACCCACCCCCTTGCTTTTCAAAAAATCCATACATTGAGGTGAACTTTTGTTATCTGTTCTGAATTCCCTGCAAATCACCCGTTTTGAGCAAGCCCTTGACCGCCGCGAGTTGCTCCAAAAAATGGCGGAAATTGCTTTTGAAAACGGTTGGGTGAAAGAAGGCTTTGCTCAAGCGCTGCTGGAACGCGAAGAAAAATACCCCACCGGCATTCACGCACCGGGCAGCGGCATTGCCATCCCCCATGCCGATGCCGAATGGACGGTGGTGCCGGGCATGGTGGTGGCCGTTCTGGGGCAGCCGGTTGCCTTCGAGCCGATGGGCGGTCAGGGAGGTGAGGTGCAGGCCAATCTGGTTTTCTTGCTGCTGATCTCCGACCCGGATGATCATGTGGCGTTTTTATCGGCGCTGGCGGATTTTATCTCGGATGCAGAAAAATTACAGCAGCTGCGTCAGGGTGACGGCCTGACCCTGCTTTTGGAGCATTTGAAACAGGCCGGTGCTTAATCGGTGATCATTTTTATCTTTACAGCAAAGGATTGAACATCATGGAACTCTCAAAATTTATCAGCAAAGCCGCAAAAGTTGGAGAAATTTATAACCTGCATCATTTTCGACTGGGATGGCAAAAGCCGGAATACCGCCGGCTGATGGGCAACGAACTGGTGTATCCACCTTCTCCAAAGGTGGTCGAGGCCGTGCGTCAGATTGCCGACCAGTTGAATTACTATCCAGAAGATCCCTATACGGATGTGGAATTGCGCGCCAAACTGGCCGAATACGTGGGACTGCCCGGCCGAGCAGACTGGATCACCTGCGGCAATGGCTCGATGGAAGTGATTGACCTGCTGTATAAGGCCTTTCTTGATCCGGGCGATGAGATTCTGATCTCGACCCCCGATTATTCACCCTACACCCGCCGCGTGCCGCTTTACGGTGCCACGGTGGTCAGCGTCTTGCCGGTAGATCAGGACTTCAACTACACGCTGGAAAGTTTTACCTCCAAAATCACTCCCCAGACCAAGATGGTACTGGTTTCGCGCCCTAACAACCCGGACGGGCATCAGATCAGCCGCGAGCTGGTGCGCGGCCTGTGCGAAACCGGCATTCTGGTGGCAATTGACGAGGCTTACTTTGAATTCGGCGACAGCCCGGTAGAAGACCTGCTGGATGAATACCCCAATCTGATCATCAGCCATACTTTCTCAAAGGCGATGGGGCTGGCGGGCATCCGGCTGGGCTGGATTGTAGCGCGCCCCGAACTGATCGAAGCGGTCAACCGCGTGCGCACGCCGCTCAACATCGGGCTGGTGACCAAAGTAGCGGCCATAGCGGCTATTGAAGATGCCGATTACATCCGCGAAAACGTGCGGCGTGTCAAAGAAGACCGCGAATTCCTCTACAACGAACTCAAGAAGTTTCCCGGCTTTTATCCAATCCCTTCTCAGGCCAATTTTGTGATGATCCGCGTGGATAACGGCTTTAAAGCCAGCCAGATTTACGAATACCTGCTCGGCAAGGGTTACATTACGCGCAGTTTCGTCAATGCACGCGGTCTGCCCGGTGATCAGTACTTCCGCATCACTATTGGCACCCATGAGGATGTGCTGGGTGTGCTGAACGAATTGCGGAATTACTTTGAAGAAAATTCTCTCCCACTCCAATCCACCTCTGTATCAGAAAGGATGTAGTCAAGGATGAATCGAGCAGCTGTCATTTTAGTTATGTGCGGGTCTTCGATTGCCACCTCCACGCTGGCGGCGGTGAAGATTGAGGAAGAAGCCAAGCGGCGGAATGTGTCGGTGGTGGTCAAAAAAGGCAAGGTGGCCGATGCGGATGTGCTGCTGCAATCCACCAAAGCCGATATCATCGTCGCCACGGCTGTGCTTCCGCCGCGCGATGATGTGCCGGTGTTCAATGGTGTGCCGCTGTTGACGGGTATTGGTCAGAAGGAATTGTTCGACCAGATTTTTGATGCGATTGCCAAAATCAAGGAATAGCTGCGTCCCGGCAAGGATGTAGAAGGAGGAGGCTATCGAGAGATATACTCATTGCCCTGTCGTACCCATTATGTCATAATTCCCATTTCCAAAACCTAAGGAAGGATTCAAGATGGACGGATTTTTTAATACCATTCAGGCTTTGCTGGAGCCGGTCGTCAATCTTGGCGCGTTATTCATGATTTTTGTGGTGTTTACGCTGATCGGCCTGATTGTGCGGCTAGGGCCGGTGCGCGCCATTCGCAACGGTTTGATGATCGCAGTTGGTTTTCAGGGCGTCTACATCATCGTGGACTTTTTCCTGGCCGGGGTTGGGCCGGCGGCTACCGCGCTGACCGAACGCTTCGGCGGGGTGTTCACCTACACCGACATTGGTTGGGGGGCCTATGCGGCTTTCGCTTTCGGCCACCCGATTGCCTATGCGGTGATTGCCATCAGTCTGGCTGTCAACCTGCTGCTGATCGTCACCAATCTGACCGATACGCTCAATCTTAACATCTGGGATACGTGGGAAGCCACCATTTGTGCTTTGATTATGCTGGCGCTGACCAATAACGTGCTGGCAGCGCTGATTGTGGCAGCCGGCTGGTGCTGGGTCAACCTGATGGTGACCGACTGGTACGCCAACAAGGGTTACCCGGAGAAGTTCTACGGCTTCAAGAACATTGCCTTTTATCAGGGCTTCAATGTGTGGTGGGGCATGTTCGCCCACGCGGTTTCTTCGCTGCTGGATAAACTGCCGTTCACATCTTCCGCTAAATTCACCCCGGAATATGTGCAAAAGCGGTTTGGAGCCATTGGCGAGCCGGCCGTACTGGGCGGCATCATCGGCCTGTTGATGGGCATTGGGGCCGGCTTCTGGTGGGGCGATATTGTCATGCTGATGATTAAACTGGCCACCGCGCTGGTGCTGCTGCCGATGATGTCCGGCATCGTCATGCAGGCTTTGGTGCCGGTTTCGGAAGCGGCGGCGGCCTTCATGCAGGCACGCACCAAGGGCAAGCAGTTGTTCATCGGGGTAGACCCGGCTATTGCGGTGGGGCATACCTCGGTGCTGGCCACCACTGCGCTGATGGTGCCGGTGTACCAGTCAGTAAATTCGTCCAGTGCAGAGCGGTAGCGTTCTGCCGTGCGGGGGCTGGTGAGGGTTGACATGAAGTCGTCTATGGGGTTCATTGGTACGTTTTCCTCCCGCTAAAAACATTGTGCGACGCAGTTTAGGGCGGTTTTTTGCCCCAAAAACGGGGGTTTTGATGGGTTTTTGGGTTGTTTTACGTCTTACAATATGTATTGTACGACTATTTTTTGCGACACGCAAAGAAGGCACAAAGCGCAAATTTTCCTTGACGTTTGTACGCCAATGGCGTATAATCTAATCAACATTATCGCTTCCCCCCGTTTCTTATGCACTTCATTGAAACCTCCGTTTTCACCCGCCGCATTGTGGAACTTTTGAGCGATGACGAGTACCGTGAACTGCAAGCCTATCTCTTCAACTTTCCAGATGCCGGAAAACTCATTCCGGGCAGTGGCGGCTTGCGAAAATTGCGCTGGAGTATTGCCGGAACCGGGAGGAGAGGCGGTGTGCGGGTGATCTATTATTGGGTCGTTCAACAAGATATTATTTTGTTTTTATTCGCATTTAGAAAGAATGAGCGGGCTGACTTAACCCCTGAACAAATCAGGGCGCTCCGTCAGGTCGTTGAGAAGGAATACCCATGAAAGAAGAAACCTTTGCCGAATTACTTGCCAGTGTCCGAGAAGGGGCAGCGATCTTGAATGGCCAACAGACTGCCTCACGGTCTTTTGAAATGAGCGGACAGGATGTCAAAGCCGTTCGTGAACGTCTGAAGCTTTCTCAGCAGCAGTTTGCTCTTTTGCTGGGCGTGAGTGTCAATACTTTGCAGAACTGGGAACAGGGAAGGCGCAAACCCCGCGGTGCGGTAAAGGTCTTGCTGCGCGTGGCCGAACGGCATCCGGATATCTTATTAGATCTTCTGAGACAAAAATGACCGCCTGCGGGAGGTAAGCAGGCGGTCTGTTCGGCTCGCTGTAGCACGCATACGGCGGTCACTTGACCCATTGGTCGAGCCGTCTGTCCAGCGCATACTG
>DLXG01000280.1 GCA_003448875.1 Anaerolineaceae bacterium | reverse complement strand
CACGTCCTCCACCCGGTTCACCCTGCGGTCGGACAGTTCGGAGATGTGCACCAGCCCTTCCTTGCCGGGCAGGATCTCCACGAAGGCGCCGAAGTTGGTGACCCGGGTGACCTTGCCCCGGTAGATGTGTCCCACCTCCGGCTCGGCGGTCAGGCCGCGGATGATCTCCAGCGCCTTCTCCGCGCCCTCGGCAGGACCGGCCACGAAGACGCGCCCGTCCGACTCCACGTCGATCTTGGTACCGGTTTCCGCGATGATACGGTTGATGGTCTTGCCGCCCGGACCGATGACATCCCGGATGCGGTCCGGGTGTATGGTGATGCTCAGGATGCGCGGCGCCCAGCGGCTGAGCTGGGGCCGTGGCGCGGGCAAGACCCTGAGCATGTGGTCCAGGATGTACAGCCGCCCCCGCCGCGCCTGCTCCAGCGCCTGACGGAGGATGTCCACCGTGACCCCCGGGATCTTGATGTCCATCTGGAGGGCGGTGATGCCTTCCCGCGTACCGGCCACCTTAAAGTCCATATCTCCGAGATGATCTTCCATGCCTTGGATGTCGGTCAGGATTTGGAAGCGGTCGCCTTCCTTAATGAGACCCATTGCCACACCAGCCACCGGAGCTTTAATGGGAACACCCGTGTCCATCAGGGCAAGGGTTGAACCGCATACAGAAGCCATCGAGGTGGAGCCATTCGAGGAAAGCACCTCAGATACTAACCGCAGTGTATATGGAAATTCCTTTTCCGGCGGGATAACCGGTACCAATGCCCGTTCTGCCAGTGCACCATGCCCGATTTCACGGCGTGACTGGCCGCGCAAGGGCTTGACCTCACCGGTCGAGTAAGGCGGGAAGTTGTAATGGTGCATGTAGCGCTTGGTCTCAACCGGGGTGAGGTTATCCAGTTCCTGGGCTTCTTTTGGCGTGCCAAGCGTAGCAAGTGTCAAAACCTGAGTTTCGCCGCGTGTAAACAACCCTGAGCCATGTGCGCGGGGGGATACATCCACTTCGCACCAGATCGGGCGAATTTCCGTGGGGGTGCGTCCATCCGGGCGAATGCCGCGGTTGAGGATGCGGTTGCGTACCACTTCTTTCAACACCTGATCGAAGGCTTCGGTAGCCGCCTTGCTCAGGCTTTCATCTTCGGCGGTTATTTCGGCAACCACGGCTTCACGCAGTTCATCGAGACTTTGGTTGAGCTCGGCTTTGGTGTGGGGAGCATCCAGCCTTGCCTCAATTTCAGCGGCTGCCCGCTGCCGAACCCGCTCTACCAGACTTTCATCGAGCGTTTCAATGACGACTTCCCGCTTGGGTTTCCCGATTTCAGCGGCCATCTTTTCCTGCACATCAATGAGTGGCTGGAGGGCTTGATGACCGAACATCAACGCCTCGACCATGACATTTTCAGGGATGATGTCAGCCCCGCATTCAACCATGAGGATGGCTTCGCGGGTACCGGCGATGCGCAAGTCAAGATCAGATTGTTCTTTTTGTTCAAAGGTTGGGTTGACGATAAATTCGCCGTTAATGCGTCCAACCCGTACCGCGCCGATTGGCCCGCCCCAAGGAATATCAGAGATCATCAAAGCGGCTGATGCGGCATTGACAGCAAGAATGTCCAGCGGGTTGTCCTTATCGGCAGATAGGGAAAAGCAAATCACCTGCACTTCGTTGCGCATGTTTTTTGGAAAGAGGGGACGCAGCGGGCGGTCAATCAACCGTGATATGAGGATAGCCTCGTCGGATGGTTTACCTTCTCTCCGGAAGAAAGAACCCGGAATACGTCCGCCGGCATACATGCGCTCCTCGTAATCTACCGACAGGGGGAAGAAATCAATTCCTTCCCGTACGCCGCCCATGGTTGCGGCGGCAAAGACAATTGAATCACCGAGGCGAAGGGTGACAGCACCACCCGCTTGCCCGGCCAGTTTGCCCGTTTCGATGGTTATGATTTGACCACCGACCTGGGCTGTGTAAATTTTTGCTTCAGGTTTACTCATTTTTTTCCTCTCGTAATTCCCCCCACCCGGTTAGGGACTGAAAGCTGGCGAGGATATCGTGTTCCTCAGCAGGTTTCAATACCCAACCGTGGGGGTGATGATTAAAATATGCAATTATCGCGGTTGAAACTTAACCTTCAAAAAACGAGTAGATGGTATTCCCTGCCGCCATCTACTCGTTTTCGGTTTTTAGCGGTAGCGCAAGTTCAACCGCTCAACAAGCGCCTGATACCTTGCCAGGTCCTTGCGGCGCAGGTAAGCCAGCAGTCTGCGGCGGCGACCGACCATTTTGAGCAGCCCGCGTCGGGATGATTCATCATGCTTGTTGTTACGCAGGTGCTCGGTCAGCTGGTTAATGCGTTTGGTCAGGATCGCCACCTGAACTTCCGGCGAACCGGTGTCGCTTTCGTGGCGGTGGTATTCGCCGATAATTTCGGCTTTGGCTTCTTTTGTTAAGGTCATGACGTCTGCTTTCTCCTTACAGTTTCAGTTTGTTTTTTTTTGAGCAGGTCTCCTTTTCGACAGCGTTGACCATCGAAAGGTCCAGTCACGGTTTGAAATTATACCAGAAATTTTTTAATTGTGGTCTGTTCTCAATGCCGTTGAGCGCATCCCCCAAGACTTATGGTTAGGATGTCCTTTGCAGGATTGGTCGAATGCGCTGCTGCACCTCGTCTGGCAATGAAGGTACACAACGCCGAATCAGGCGGCGAAGATCATCTGAGGCAGCCGAGCCGATCAACTGACGAATGTAATAGACCAGTTCGGCGGGGGTGCGCTCGGCTAATATGATTAGGATCTGACTCAATTCATGAGATAACTCTTTTGGGCTGGTTTGAAAGAGAGGCGTACACAGGCTAAAAATTTGCGGTAAGTTGGTGAACTGCTTATCCTGCACAAGCGGTAAGAGAGCCATTAGACCAATCCGCTGCGCTTTAATAGAATTCTGGCTGAGCCACTCTTGAATTTTGGCAAGCCATTGTTGAGTTGAGTGGCGTCGCAAATTTCCTGTGCCTTGCTCAAACAGTGCTTCCAGCAATAGCCGGTCACTTTCTGAAAAGGCCCAATTTTCAATCGTTTGAATGACCTGTTCCACTTGGTCAGGCGGTAATAGCCCTAGCAGATAAGTCGCCAAAAGACGCGGTTCTTCTTTTTCTTCTTTCCATAGAAAAATTGCCAGATTAAGCGCAGGGGATGGATTCTCGCTTACCAGTGCGTGAAGGGCCAGTTCCAATTGTCGAATCACCACTGGTGGAACATGGTAGGCCGGTACCTGCCGCACTGCTACAGGAACGCTGGCGGAGGCACGGTAGGAATGATCGGCATAATCATCAAGCAGATTTCTCAGGCCGGCGATGAATTCTTCCGGCTGGGTGTACTTCCATGTCAGTAATTCGATTTGCTTTCTTAACCGAGCAAGCGCAACTGCTGGCATGATTTTATCAATAGGCACGGGCAAAATACACCTTGCGGTGGGCCAGCTTGCCACACACAATACAGGAACCGTTTTCTTCGGGTTGGTTAAGCGGCATACAACGAGTGGTCGCTTTGGTGTCTTCTTTAACCTTTGCCTCGCATTCTGCGCTGCCACACCACCACGAAAATGCCCAGCCATTTTGTACAACTTCTTTCAAGTCATCATAATCCTTCGGATCAAATATATGATCGTCCCGGAAGCGAGTAGCCCGTTCTAACAATGCTGCCTGAATTTCATCTAACACGCTGCCAATTTGGGTAGAAAGTTGATCGAGAGGCAGAGTGGATTTACCGGCTTTGCCGGGCAGGTGACGGCGGGCTAAGGTCACGACCCCGTTTTCAACATCTTTGGGACCAACTTCGATTCGCAGTGGTACACCTCTCAATTCCCAGTCATTGAACTTGAAACCGGGAGTTACCTCAGTGCGTAAATCCACCTTGAAACGCCAGGCCGAAAGTTGTTTTTCAACCTGTTGTACTGCCGAAAGAACTCTGGATTGTTCCTGATCATTTTTGTAAATGGGTACCACTACGATTTGAATGGGCGCTAAGCGCGGCGGCAGGATTAAACCCTGATCATCACCGTGAGTCATGATAATAGCGCCAATGAAGCGGGTGGAAAGCCCCCACGAAGTCGTCCAGCAGTATTGGAGTGAATTGTTGGGGTCAAGGTATTGGATTTCAAAAGCACGGGCAAAATTTTGACCTAAAAAGTGAGAAGTGCCTGCCTGTAAGGCGCGGGTATCACCCATCATGGCTTCAATCGTGTAGGAATCCACCGCACCGGCAAATTTTTCCGTCTCGCTCTTTTTGCCGGGAATGACCGGCACAGCCGCTTCATTCACGGCAAAATCGGTGTAGACATTCAACATACGGACGGTTTCTTCAACGGCTTCCTCAGCGGTGGCATGAGCGGTGTGGCCTTCCTGCCAGTAAAACTCCAGCGTGCGCAGGAAAAGGCGGGTGCGCATCTCCCAGCGGACGACATTCCCCCATTGGTTGATGAGAACGGGCAGATCGCGGTAAGATTTAATCCATTTGGAGTACATGTAACCGATGATTGTTTCCGAAGTCGGACGGACAACCAGCGGTTCTTCCAGTTTTTCACCTCCCCCGATCGTTACAACTGCCAGTTCGGGGGAAAACCCCTCCACGTGCTGTTTTTCTTTCTCAAGGAAGGACATAGGAATGAAAAGCGGAAAGGCTGCATTCACATGGCCGGTGGCCTTGAAACGTTTGTCCAGTGCCTGCTGGATGTTCTCCCACAAAGCCCAGCCGTAGGGACGAACGACCATGCAGCCGCGCACGGGAGCGTAATCAGCCATTTCAGCCCGCTGAATGACCTGATTGTACCATTCGGAAAAGTTTTCGCTGCGAGTAGGTAATTTATCGGTGCTCATGCAACTTTATCCTGATCGATTAGATTTGTAATTCACAGCCATTTGATAGGCCTGATCAACATCATTTGCAAAGAGGATTTTATCCCAATCCGCTGGATTGGCAGCCTCAGCCATTTCCTGCCGGATCGTTTTAAGAATAGTTTGCCACTCCCTGCCAACCAGCACCAACGGGCGGGGCGGGATAGCCTGAATGACGAGCAAATTCCAGTAAAGGGTAGTCTCGGCCAGAGTGCCTGCGCCGCCGGGAAGGACGATAGCAGCGTCACAGCCGTAAATCAGTCGTTGTATTCTTTCGATGAGGGTCTGGCAGCGCCATTCTTCTTTGACCCATTGATTGGGGCCATTTCTGCGCCAGCGCTCGATTTCTTCACAGGTAACACCAATCACGTGGCCGCCGGCTTCAGCCGCGCCGCGCGAAACCGCTTCCATCGTACCCATGTAGCCGCCGGTCAGGACAGTATGACCGCCCTCGGCGATCAGCCGGCCCAAACGCAGTGCATTCTGGTAGGCGGGCTGCCCGGGTTGTGGTTTGGAACTGCCAAATACGGTGATCTTCATGTCCGCTAAATGTCCTTTATTTTACTTGATCTTGATCCCAAGTGCGATGGTAATTTTCGCGTAGTTTCTGGAGAATGGCTTTTTCAAGATCAATTTGGGTCAGGTAAGCCAGTTGAAAGAGGTACAAGGCGACATCGGCCAGCTCGCCGGCTAATTTTTCTGGATTGGTTGCTTTTTCTGACCATTGGAAATGTTCCAAAACTTCCGCAGTTTCTATAGAGAGGGAGACAGCGATATTGCGGGGTGTTTGCGGGCGCGGGCTGTTGACCTCATACCAGCCTTTGGAACAGACAAATTGATCCATCAGATGGGTAAGTTCATGAAGGTGCATATTCGAATTCCCTTGTAGATTTCCTAGTGAGCAGCCAGAAAATCAATGGCCAGGTAGTGGAGGCAACGAGAGGGAAAATCACGTTGGTTGAAGAAAAACCAAATATATCACCGGAAGCAAAGGTTATCCATGATAGGGAAGTGTAAAACAGCCACAATGGGATAGTTATTTTGTAATTGTTCAGGTATTTGGTGCCTAATACCAGACCGATAAAGACTAGGATTTGGTCATATGATAGAGTTCTTGGCATGAGGAAAATTGTTGTGGAAAGTAGTAAATTCACAACGCTCAAATTTTCCCTTAAGTTCCACCGGTTGTTTTCATGCCTATTGAGCCGATACCAAAATAAAATGATTAGCAAAGTAAATCCAATAATGGTTGGTAAGATAAAATTCTCTAAGGGGGAGTTTTGAAATATCGTTGATAAAATAAAGGCTGGTTTTGAATGAGTGAATTCGGCATATCTTCTAACCTGTTGGAGCCAGATTACTGGCCAATTTGGAAATAACAGGATGCTTGAAGAAATCAAGATGACTGTTGACAAAGTGAACGAAATGATAAGAGTTTTTTGATTTTTCGTATAGCTAAAAACTATGATGAATATGAGCAAAATCAAAGTTAGTTGAGGTTTACCGAGTAACCAAGCCAAAAGAAAACCAATAAGAATTTGAGTCGGTTGAGAAGGTCGGCAATATAACAGTTGATAAATAATAAACAATAGAATAAAACCAACAAAATTACTAAAGTTGCCTAGAAATAAGCCCAGAAAGTATGGATAAAAGGCTAAAGCCAGCGGAAGCAGGATTTTTCTCTTATTCAGAATGGTTGTTAGAACATAAACTGAAATTATAAGATTAATACTCATCCAAACAGATTGTGAGGTATATATATCCAGCCAGGAAAATGGAATGACCAAAAATAACATAAAAAAAGGATAAACAAAAGCCAATTGATCCTCATTCGGGTTTGCCAATCGTCCATAGATATCTAATTGAGCCATGTGGGTAACTTCATCGGCGTATGGGCTGATACCATCGTGCAAATACATTCTTGCAGCAGTATAAAAGATGTAATAATCCGTACCGAGAATCACATCACCACTGGCAAGGCGAATACCGATTGCCAATAATACCAAGATGGTTATGAAAATCAGAATACTGGCTAACATTTGATGCAAATTTTTGCGTTTGGCTTGGGCTTTTTGCATATTTCAACCTTCAATTTTCTTGATCGTTTCCAAATCTGCTTGGGCCAGTTTTGACCTGTTGGGGATTTTGGGCTGGTTCACCGATCTTTTTCAGGGAAGGACATTGGGATGAAAAGCGGAAAGGCAGCATTCACATGGCCGGTGGACTTGAAGTGCTCGTCCAATGCCTGCGGGATATTCTCCCGCAAAGCCCAGCCTTTGGAACGAACAAATTGATCCATTAGATGGGTAAGTTTATAGAGGTGCATATTCGAATTCTCTTGTAGATTTCCTGATGAGCAGCCAGAAAATTACTGGCCAGGTAGTGGATGCAATGAGAGGGAAGATCACGTTGGTTGAAGAAAAACCAAACATATCGCCGGAAGCAAAGGTTATCCATGATAGGGAAGTGTAAAACAGCCACAACGGGATGGTTATTTTGTAATTGTTCAGGTATTTGGTGCCTAATACCAGACCGATGAAAATTAAGATTTGATCAGTAGAAAGCGTTCGGGGCATCAATAAAAGTGAAAGAGCAAGAAATAAGTTTGTAAAGAGAAGATTGTGAGGTAATTCCTGATTTTGAGTTGGCTTAACTTTGAGCCGAAGCCATATCAGAATACTAAAAATGGTGACTAACACCAAGACTGGAAATACAAGCCTCGCTAATGGTGTGTTAGAGAACAATATGGATAATATGTAGCCCGCTTTTGATTGGTTGTATTGAGCATAACTTTGGATTTGGTGCAGCCAAAGCACAGGCCATTTTGGGGATAATAATAAACTAATCAAAATCAGGATGAGGGATGAGAAGGTGAAGGACTTGATAGTCAGAGTATATTTTCTAATGTAGCTGACTAATAAAATGAAAAGTAGAATTAACAATGTCAATTGAGGTTTTCCGAGTGTCCAAGCCAGCAAAAAGCCAATTAACATCTGGGCTGATTGGGTGGGTTTCTCAAACAGGATTTGATGGAGGGAATACAACAAAACAAAGCCCAGTAAATAGGCAAAATTTCCTATAATTAAACCAAAGATAA
The DNA here is from genome assembly GCA_003448875.1 of Anaerolineaceae bacterium. Lineage (GTDB taxonomy): Bacteria > Chloroflexota > Anaerolineae > Anaerolineales > Anaerolineaceae > Bellilinea. The sequence goes on along the minus strand of DLXG01000280.1, from coordinate 13,956 downwards.
TTGGATAGAAGGAAAAAGCAAACGGAATAAGGAATTTGTTTCTGTAATATATATATGATAAGACTACAATAGAAACAATCAAGTTCAAACTCATCCAGAGCGCTTGTGAAATAGCAATATCCAACCATCCAAATGGAATGACTAGAAACAACATGAAGAATGGATAGGAAAAGGCTAACTGGTCTTCTTCGGGACTTAAAAGTCTACCGCTTATTCCCAATTGTGCCGTTTGGGTAACATCATCGGCGTAAGGGCTGATGCCTTCACGCAAATACATTCTTGCAGCAGTATAAAAGGTGTAGTAATCTGCGCCTAGAATCACATCACCACTGGCCAGGCGAATACCGATTGCCAATAAAACCCAAATCGTTACGAAGATCAGAATGCTGGCTATTACCGATTGCCAGTTTTTAGGTTTACCTACCGCTGTTTGCATGTTTCAACTTTCAATTTTCTTGATCGTTTCCAGGGCTGCCCGGGCAGATTTGACCTGTTCGGGATGCCAGCCGGTTTCGCTGATCATTTTCTTGAGATGTTCAATCACCGCTTGCTTTGAATCTTCGTCCAGTGTTGAAAATGCCGATTTGATGCGGGCCGGGTTGCGGGAAAGCAGATTATCCCAGAATAACTGAATTGGATCGAGATTTTCCGTCATCCCTTTAAGCCTATCATAAAATAAAAAAGAGGTTTGCCTATGCCGTGTTGAAGGCACAAACAAACCTCTTTGTCTGTTCCGCCCGGATCACTCCTCGCGTTTTTCGGCCAGTTCTTTCTGCCGCTGGGCGACAATTTCGGCCTGAATGTGCGGAGGAACCATTTCGTATCCGGCCAGTTCCATGTTGAAAATGCCGCGTCCACCGGTGAGTGACCGTAATTGAGTAGTGTACCGCAGCATTTCAGCCAGTGGTACTGTGGCAGTAATGATCGAGCGCCCTTTTTCGGTGTTCATACCCTGAACGCGGGCGCGGCGGGTGTTCAGGTCGCCAAGCACATCCCCCATGTTTTCTTCCGGGACGATGATTTGCACGTTCATAATCGGCTCATACAGTACCGGGCCGGCATCTTTGAAGGCCAGTTTGAAGGCCTCCCGTCCGGCAATTTCAAAGGCGACCGGTTTGGAGTCGACCGGGTGTTCCTTACCATCATATACCGCGACCAGAACGCCGCGGATGGGATAGCCGGCCAGCACGCCTTCCTTCATCACATTCTGGATACCCTTTTGAATGGAGGCAGCGTAGGTTTGGGAAATTGCGCCGCCAAACACTTCCCAGGTAAAGTCAAAATCTTTATCGGCCAGTGGTTCAACCCGCAGGTGAACTTCGCCGAACTGGCCGGCGCCACCGGTCTGTTTCTTGTGGCGGTACATGGCGGTGGCTTTGCGGGTAATCGTTTCCTGGTAAGGTACTTTGGGTTCGCCGATTAGCAGGTTGACCTGAAATTTGGTTTCTGCCCGGCGGATAGCCACGTCAATGTGCTGATCGCCCATACCCTGCAAAATGGTTTGCAGCGTAGCCGGCTCATTGTACCAAGAGAGGGTCATATCTTCTTCGCACAGGCGGGTGAGGGTTGGGCTAATCTTGGTTGAATCGGCCTGAGTTTTCGGGAAAATGGCAACGCGGTAAAGGGCGTTGGGATATTCCGGAATGGGTAAGGTGAGCGGGTGGCCCTTGTCCACCAGCGTATTGCCGGTAACAGTTTCGGAAAGTTTGGGGACTACGCCAATATCTCCGCTGTGAATCACCTTAACGGGGATATTTTCTTTGCCGCGCGGAATGCTAACGGTACCAAAGCGTTCTTCCACGCCTTTGTTTTGATTCCAGACCCGGCTGTCGGAAGTGACCATACCGGAATACACACGGAAGAAGGTTTGTTTGCCAACAAAGGGATCGGCGGTGGTTTTCCAAACATAGGCTGCCAGCGGGCCGGCATCAGATGCCTTCAATAATTCCTCTTCACCGTTTTTACCAAGTGCCTTGACAGGCGGAATTTCTGCCGGGGAGGGGAAGAAATCAACGATGGCATCCAACAGGCGGAAAATGCCGGTCTCGGTTGTTGCGGAAGTGGCAAATACCGGCACGAAACTGCCCTGCCGAATGACCGATTTCAAACCGCGAATCACCTCTTCATTGGTTAGTTCGCCGCTTTCGAGGTATTTTTCCAGCAGTTCGTCTTCACCTTCTGCGGCGGCTTCCACCAATGCGAAGCGGGCTTCTTCAGCAGCGGAACGATACTCAGCTGGGATTTCCACCGCGTTTTTACCATCGCCCTTGTAGGCCTTCATGGTGATCAGGTCAATAACGCCCTGAAAACTGGCTTTTTCACCCCAGGGCAGTTGAACTGGAATCAGGCGCGTTTCGGTCAAATTTTGAATGGAGGCTAACGCCTTTTGGAAGTTGGCGTTATCGCGATCCATCTTGTTGATCACCACAAAGCGGGGCAGTTGGAAGGTGTTGCAGTAATTCCAGGCGATTTCGGTACCCACTTCGGCGCCGGCAACCGAATCGACCACGATGATGGCGCCATCGGCAACCCGCAGGGCAGAGATTACCTCACCGATGAAATCGGTGTAGCCCGGTGTGTCAAGGATATTGATTTTAACATCCCGATATTCGACCGGCAGCACACTCGTGTATAGTGAAATTCCCCGCCGAATTTCTTCCTCATCAAAGTCGGAGATGGTGGTGCCATCTTCAACTCTCCCAAGGCGGGTGGTTGCTCCGGTGAGATGGAGCATGGCTTCTGCCAGCATGGTTTTGCCGGCGCTGCTATGAGAGGCAAGGGCGATATTACGGATAGACTCAGTGGTATATTCCTTCATGAAACAAACCCTTCTGCATTACTTGGAATTAACTGGTTTATTTTAAGGCGCAAATGACAAATTGTCAAAGCACCCCTAAAGTGGTTTTGCTTGTTCTTTCCCACAAACCCAACCAATTATATCAGTAGCCATAAAATCTGGGGTGACCAAATTTTCGAATGAGGCTAAAATCAATTTATGAGAGCATGGTGGAAACGCTGGAAATTCGAATGGATTTACCTCTTTAGTAAGCCGGCCTGGGAAACAGGAATATCTCCGCCCGAACTGCTGGAATACCTCTCCCATCATTTGCCGGGTAAAGCATTAGATCTGGGTTGTGGAACCGGGACTAATGTGATTACGATGGCAAAGGCTGGCTGGCAGGTCTGGGGGGTAGATTTTTCACGGCGAGCGATTGGGGTTGCAAGAAAAAAGATTCGAGGGGAGGGGGTTCAGGCAGAGGTTATGGTTGAAAGTGTGACCGGGTTGAGCCGCCTTGAAGTGCAGTTTGATCTCATACTGGATATCGGCTGTTTTCATCAATTGGAAAGCGGTGAGCGTAAAAAATATCTTTTGAATATTCAACGTTTACTGAAGGATGGGGGTGATTTGTTGATGTACGCTCATTATCGAAAATCTCCCAGCGATACGCATGGAATTGACGAATCCGATCTGGAACAGTTTTCATCCTTTCTTCGTCTTGTTCGAAGGACAGAAGGATGGGAACGACAGATACGCCCTTCGGTCTGGCTGTGGTTTCAAAAGGATGTTGATTCATGAAAATTAAGTTTTTTGCGATCCTGTTGGGTTGTCTGTTAGTTCTAGGAATGTTGAATTCCTGTTCGTTTTCTGAAAGGCTGCAATCATTATTAGAAAAAGCGACGATTACTGTCGTTACGCGGGATTCAATCACCCCATCTCCAGAAGAAAGCCAAAGTCAACCTCCCGCTAGTTTGAGTGAAGCTCCCTGCGCGTATATTTGGGCCAGCCAATCTTTACCGGAAGAAAGCCGGCAAATTGAACAATTGCTCAATCAGGCTGGAATTGAGGATGTAAGGGTTGTAGCCGAAGCGTTTGGTGAAAATTGTGTGACAGCCGAAGGGCAGATTGTGCGCTTTGCTGTGATGCAAACTGATATCCGCCTCTTTATCAATGTTCAAAGCCTTTCCGATCAAACGGAATTGGGAAATCTGACGAGAAATCTTTTGAAGATTATCACTGATATTCCTGTAACCGACCTGCCGGGTAGCCAGCCGGGGTATATTGGGATTCAATTCATAAGCGAACAGGAACAGGTTTTGAATTTATGGTTCAGGAGAGATGTAGCGGAAGAATTGCTACAGGCTGGAGTAGAGGGGGAAGAATTGTTGCAGAAATTGCAGATAAAGTGAACAGGCTCAATACAGCCTTTTTTCCATACGCCAGGCGGGTTCTTCCACAATCTGGCGAATTCCTTTATCGTCCACGTAAGACCACACCCCCGGTTCGGACGCTATGATGTGAAATCCAAGCCGCAGGTATAGACGTAAGGCGTCGAGGTTATTTTTGGCAACATTGAGGGTCAGCCACTGATACCCTCGCCGGATCAAGTCCTTTTCAACGTGGTTAACCATGCGGCTGCCTAAGCCCTGATTGCGAAAATTGTGGTGAACGCGGAATGAATACAGATAAGCCCGGCTGATTCCATCAGCCAGCTCTTTACGGTTGCAAATTAATTGGATGAACACCTGAGCGATGATACCCTTTTCAGGTAGATCGGCTACCCACAAGACGGAGTACCCCTGCTGGGCTCTTTCAAAGGCTTCTGCATAAACCCGCCGGAAGTGTGAAAATTCGCCGTCCCATTCCAGCGCGGGAAGGTCTTCTTTGCGGACATTGCGGATGATTACGGTTTCCAACCAATCGCGGGGCAATATTTGGGCGGTCATATCATTGAATGGTTTGAGTGTATACCAACTGATTCAGAAGGGCGGTTTCCTGCTCGCGGGTAGTGATTTTCCCGTCCAGCCAGGCCGCTCGCAGTGTCCACAAAATCCGGCGATAGACCGGGCCGGGTGGAATACCCATGGCATGCAGTGTGTAGCCATCGGTCATCGGTTGGATCTTACGCCATTCAGTGGCGTAACGGTTGAGCATATCGCAAAGTTCTTTGCCGGGGCAGAGACAAATCATCGCATAAAGTGCGGGCAGGGGTGCTTCTTCCAGCCGGGCAACTACCCGGCTGGGCGGTTGGTTGACCAGTTGCGGCAATTCGGCCAGCAAACGATTACCTGCCAAAATGGCGTTTTGGAGATGATGACTCAATTTTAATCGTTCACAAATGGCACGACTGCTTTCCGGTGGGAAAGGAATCAACCAGACCATATATGCCAGTGCGTTGCGAATGGATTGGTTACCGAGTGTTTCAGGAAGTTGCCAGGCAGGGTCAAGCGGCTCTTTCAGCACGCGCAGTAAAGCCTCCGCTGTAGATGGATGCCAGTGAAGGTCGGGGTGAATGGCCGAGAGAAGGTTTAACTCTTCTAACCGGTTGAGCGCGCTGACCGGATTCTCTTCTGCGAGGATTAAGTCAAGTTCATGGCGCAGCCGATCTCCGGAGACCTGCTTCAACAAGTCGTGGGCTTCATTCATCAATTGAAGCGTTCGGCTTTCAATCTTGAAATTAAAGCGTTGTTCAAAGCGCACGGCGCGCAGCATACGGGTCGGATCATCTACGAAAGAAAGGGAGTGCAAAACCCGCACCAGTTTCTTCTTGATGTCGTTCATGCCGCCCCAATAATCATAGAGGGTGGCATAATGACGTCCATCCAACCGTAGAGCGAGGGTGTTGATTGTGAAATCGCGGCGGTGCAAATCCAGCTTGATGCTGCCGCGTTCAACCGTTGGCAAAGCCGTTGGATAGTTGTAAAACTCGGTTCGGGCGCTGATGAGATCGAGCGAATCTGGCAAGTCCTCGGCTCTCAATTCACCTTCGGCTTTCATTTTTTCAATCAGGCTTGTGCGAATCGCGCCGATTTGCCACTTGGCCGTTCCAAAGCGGCTATGGGTGGTTACCTTACCACCGTATTTTTTTTCGAGCGCGCGCCCAAGCGCAATGGCATCTCCTTCCACTACCAGATCAAAATCTATGGAAGGGCGTTCTAAAATGAGATCACGCACAAAACCACCAACCACATAAATGGGCAGGCGGTGGCGATGAGCTTCTTCAGCGATGGTTTTCAAGAGGGCCAGCCGGGCAGGGGGCAAAGCCTTTGCCAGCCTGTCGGCAAAATTTTTTCTTTCCGGCTGGATGGTATCTTCCTGCCCAATTTGTTTAAGTAAGTCGGTACGGGTTACAATGCCGATAATCTGGTGGGTGTCCGGATCAACTACGGGCACCTGACCCCAACCGGTGTCCGCCATGAGTTGTTGAAGGTAAGGCAAAGGCGTATCGGGGGTAACATAATACTCTCCCGCATCCATCAGGCTAACTGCCGGCAGATTTAGCTTATGGGCCAATGCGCGATCCACGGCCCGGCGGGTGAGTAGTCCCACTACCCGGCCGTCCTTGACTACCGGATAACCTTCATATCCATAACGCTGCATCAAACGGGCAGCTTCCTGGGCTGAGGTTTCGGGTTTCAGCACACGGGGATTGCGAGACATGATTCTGCCAACCGTAATGGCGGGTTTTACGATGGATGGGAGTGCTTCTATCAAACGGTTATAAACATCTTCAAGGTCAATTGCCGGCAGGGAAGATTTATCACTGGTGCGAATCAGGGCTGCGGCCGCTTTTTCATGTCCGCGCCCGCCAAATAATGCGACAGTTTCCGCAACATTGATCCGCTCGGTGGACGAGCGGGCCACAATTCGGATACCTTCAATGGTGTTGACCAGCAGGAAGAGTGCGTCCGGATCTAAAAGATCGCGCAATTTATGAGCAACGCTTGAAATTTCCTCGTTTATATCACGCGCATCGGCTTTGGCAATAATGATATGCTGCCCGTGGATGTGAAGATTTTCGGCATTCTGTAAGAGGCGGTTGTACAATTCGCGCTGCTGCTCGGAAAGCGGAGGGTTGAGGTATTCATCCACCAGGCTCAAACTGGCGCCTTGCTCCAGAAGAAAGGCTGCTGCCCGCAAATCTCGTGGGGTAGTACTGCTGTAGGTCAGGCTGCCCGTATCTTCATAGATGCCAAGTAATAAAAGGGTTGCCTGTAAATTGTTGAGAGGGCCGTTGTGATCTTGAATATCCTCTATTAGTAGTGTGGTGGTAGCACCCACCCGCTCGATGACCAGAGTCCAATCAGGGGGAAGATCTTCGCGGGCTTGATGATGATCAATGACATGCACAAGGGTATCTTCTTTCATCCCCTTGAGGGTTATGAGGGATTGAGTATCCACCAGTGTGACAATTTCAATATCCTCGGGGGGAAGGTCGCGTGCCTCGATGAAAGGAAGTTCAGCGCCATATAAGTTTAGGAAAGCCCGCACATTCCGGTTGACTCGGCGCGGTAATATGGGCAGGGCGCGCTCATTAAGAATATGAGCCGCCAGCAAGGCAGCAATTGCGTCAAAATCCGCCTGTTCATGAGTCAAAATTACCTGCATGATTATATTGTAACGGAATTTGGAGCGAATAAGGCGGTTGTTGAAGCGAAACTCATTCTGAGAATGTTGGATTTATTGCATCCTTTCAGGTTGCCCTTAACGGGGTTGGTAAATCACTGCCATATTGCCTAAGACCTGAAAAGATCGAAGAAAAACATCCCAAGACCGCCAGTACACCGCAGCACCGTCTAACAGGGTAACTCCTTCCGGATCATACCCGATGAGGATTGCGGTGTGTTCATTGGGAGCAACATTCACTACCTCGCCGGCCTGCGTGGTATATTGCAAAGCATAACCCGGTGCGGTTCCGAAGATGATCCAAACAATCACAGGGCGAGCAGCAGCAATTTCCTTTTTGATCCTTTCAACGCTCAACCCAACCACATCTTCGGCTGGCAGCCCGTAAGCCCGCAGCAAAGCCGCAACCGGTGCGGCATGAACACCGTATGGATAGGGAGGAACTAGCCCGCCGGGGCCGTTCGGATTGCCGACAAAACCTTTATTGGGATCATCCGATTGAGGTAGTTGAGATAAAAAATCTAGTTCTGAAATTGAAACTCCAAAATACCCTGCCCAATCAACCGCCGAGCGGGATTCACAGGAAAGATTCAGGGTTTGAGGATAACCGCGGATGGTTTCAATTTTTGCAGATGGTGGTATTTCAATTGTGGGAAGCGGAGATGGAAAAACAACCGGCTGAGGGGTTGAAGTTGGGGTGGAAGTAGATGTTGAGGTTTGGGTAGGCAGGGGTTGAAAAGGGGTTGGTGTAATTGGATACCCGCCGAATGCCAGTGGTATACCCGCTGTGGAACTTTGCTGTGGAGAGGTCTTTATTGCCCGTTGAAGCGGCTGGGTAGTTTCTGAACTTACCCATTCGAAACCGCCAGCCAAGTAGGTTGCTATAACGAACATCATCCCGCTTGAGAGCAAAATAAAAGGGATGACGCTGCCCGTTTGAGCGGGGGAAGGCTTCTTCATGGTTCGCCGATCGACTCAGGGTTCGACAGTGATATCAATAAATATGGGGTCTCCAAATGGCTGCCCTTGGGGATTGTGGGCTTGCCAGGCGCTCCGGTAACTACCCGGTTCAGCAGGAGCCTGAAAAAGAATGCGCACAACTGTGCGGGTACCGCTGCGAGCCGGTATGAGGGCCTGTTGGGTGCCTGCGCCCAGTTCATCGCCGGCAATCAGCCGCAAGGTATAGCCGCTTTCCCAATTACAGGTGCCGCTGTTTTCAACTTCCCAGCGTTTGTCAATGGATGCACCTGCTTGAATGGTACTGCCGTCCGGGATCGTCAGGTCACTGATAAATGTTAGCGAATCAACACAGGGTAAAGTAGGGGTGGGTTGGGATTGTTCTGAGAGTGGACTGGTTTCAACTTGTAAAAGGGCAGCGGTGGGCGGTAAGAATAAAGGGGACTGACTGTCTGCTGAGGGCGCGCGCTGGGGTGGAGTAATGGCACAGCCCTGAAGAATCAACATCAGGGCTGTGAACATCCATGCCGGGCTCAGGCGGAATAGGAAGGAGGAAAACGAAAAATTATTCCTCTCCAACCGCCTTTGGAAAATCATGGTGATACGGTTAAATCTCGTCAGAGAAACCCTCATCGCCGCTGTCCGCAGCAAATGCCAGCGGAATTTCACCGCCCAGGGCTCGTTGCCTTACGGCATTTTCAATTTCAAGGGCAAGTTCGGGATTCTGGCGGAGGAATTCTTTGGCGTTTTCGCGCCCCTGACCAAGGCGGATATCGCCATAGGAGAAGAAAGCACCTCGCTTGGTGATGATGTCCAGCCCTGTGGCAAGGTCGAGGATGTCGCCGGTTTTGGAAATGCCCTCATTGTACATGATGTCAAATTCGGCGGTGCGGAAGGGGGGAGCAACTTTATTCTTGACGACTTTGACCCGCACTCGGTTACCAATCACTTCGGCTCCGACCTTGATAGATTGAATGCGGCGGATATCCAAACGCACAGAGGCATAAAATTTGAGAGCCAGACCGCCGGGGGTTGTCTCTGGATTACCGAACATGACACCGATTTTCTGTCTCAATTGATTGGTGAACACCACCGCAGTCTTGGTTTGATTAATCGCGCTGGAAAGTTTACGCAAAGCCTGAGACATGAGGCGGGCCTGCATACCCATGGTGGCATCGCCCATATCGCCTTCGATTTCATTACGGGGAACCAGGGCAGCCACCGAGTCAATCACGACCAGATCAATCGCTCCTGAACGGACTAAGGTTTCAGTGATTTCAAGGGCCTGTTCGCCCGTATCGGGCTGAGAGATGTATAAACTGTCTATATCCACCCCCAGGCGGGCAGCATAGGCTGGATCAAGAGCGTGTTCCATGTCTACATACGCTGCTGTTCCGCCCATCCGCTGGGCTTCGGCAACCAGATGCAGACAAAGCGTGGTTTTTCCGGAGGATTCTGGGCCAAAAATCTCGGTGACTCTGCCGCGCGGAATACCCCCGACACCCAGAGCGATATCTAAGGAAAGCGAACCGGTGGGGATGGCTTCAACTTCCAGATGCTGGGCTTCACCCAGCCGCATGATGGCCCCATCGCCGTAGCGTTTGAGGATATCACCCAGTGCCTTGTCAAGCATGGCTTTGCGGGCATCGTCTTGAGAATTGCTGCTGCCAACCGGTAAGGGGGTTGAGGAAGGGGTTTTACGCGCCATGAAAGATCTCCTGATAGTTTCTGGTTAATATGATTATATCTGTATATCTCAAAAATCGAGGACATTCAGCGAATGAATCTTTATTTCCATTATAGTATATTTGTTCTATTCGTCAAGGATTTAATCAACTTTTTACAAATACCATCTTGACATTGGCTCATGAAGTTGTTAGTATATTACCAATTGAAGGCAAAAACCAATTGAATAGACGGAGAAATAGCGGCTGAGTCCTGTCAATTACAGGCAGGATGACGAGGTGGAGGTTCCTCTCTGCGAAGAGAGCGCTAACCCTGTACGGCAGGGGAAAATCGAAGGATCAGCGGATGCCTCTGGAGCCCGGTCACAGGCTCCTTTCTCCCTTCCGAAAGAAGTGTCTGGCTGAAACCCGGCGGTAACGTTCGAACCAAAGCCAGCACAGTGGCCGGAAAAGCCGATTGGCCATACCGATGCAAGTTTTTGGAAGGGCAGCTGCTCGATGATTCCAGTCAATGAAGGGCATGCCCGGCATGCCCTGTATTTTTTAAAACCTAAGGAGGTTGTTCGATGGACGCCAAAGATTTACTCAAAAAAGTGAAAGAAGACAATATCAAATTTATTTCCTATCAATTTATTGACGTATTGGGGTCGGTCAAATCAGTGGACGCTCCAATTGACCAGTTGGAAGGAGCACTTGAAAACGGTGTCTGGTTTGACGGCTCGTCGGTTGAGGGCTTTGCCCGTATCCAAGAATCCGACATGCACTTAAGAATTGATCCGGAGACTTACGCGGTGCTGCCGTGGTCGCCGCCGGAATTGAAACGGGCAAGAGTCTTTTGCGATATTTATCACCCCGATGGCACACCCTTTGCCGGCGACCCGCGCGGCAGTTTGAAGCGCGCCCTTCAAAAGTTGAAGGAAGAGCGCGGCTGGACTTACAATGTGGGCCCGGAACCTGAATTTTTCCTCTTCCGCCGTAATGGCAGCGAAAGTATCCGCCCGGTGCCACATGATGTGGGCGGTTATTTTGACTTCTCTCCCAACGACGAGGCCGTGCGGGTGCGTACCGAGTTGATGGAAGCCCTGAATATGATGGGACTGGAGGTGGAAGTCGGGCATCACGAAGTGGCCCTTGGTCAACATGAGATTGATTTCCGTTTTGCAGATGCACTGAAAGCGGCCGATAATGTTGTCACTTTGAAATACACGGTGAAAGCCATTGCCGCTCAGCACGGTTTGATTGCTTCCTTCATGCCCAAACCGATCTTTGGAATCAATGGTTCGGGAATGCACTGTCATCAGTCGCTCTTCGACAGGGACGGCAACAATCTATTCTTTTCGGAAAATGACCCCTTCCACCTCTCAGCCATTGCTTACGGGTTCATCGCCGGGCAGCTGGCTCACGCCCGGGCGCTTTCGGCGGTGGTTGCGCCAACGGTCAATTCGTACAAACGGCTGGTGCCGGGCTATGAAGCCCCGGTGTACGTCGGCTGGGCTCAAATTAATCGTTCGGCATTAATTCGCATCCCGCGCTATACCCCCGGTATGCACAAAGCCACCCGGGCCGAGCTGCGCTGCCCGGATCCTTCCTGTAATCCATATCTGGCTTTTAATGCCATGCTCAAGGCCGCTCTGGATGGGGTTGACCGCCAGTTTACTCCCCCAGCCCCGCTCAATAACGTGAATGTCTATGAAATGGATGCTGCCGAACGGCGGGAACGAGGGGTTGAAGAACTGCCCGGTTCGCTGCGTCAGGCTTTGGAGGAGTTAGAGAAGGACGAAGTGATCAAGAGCGCGTTTTCGCCCAGTTTGTACGATGCCTTTATGCGCGCAAAATGGACAGAGTGGGATGAGTTCCGCACTCAGGTATCTGACTGGGAGATTGAACGCTTCTTAGAAACGGCTTAACTTCAACGGGATTCTTCTTCAAAAAGGCGGCAAGTTGCGCACAAACCGCCAGTTGAAGTCGGTTGACCACAAGACGGGCAGGGATTGAGGATAACCTCTCCCTGCTCGTCCTCTATAGGATGGATGAATCCCTGTTCCATCGCGTTGAAAAATCCAATCAAAAAACGCAATTTTACGCCGGGTTGTTTCTCTTCAAGGCGGTTGAGCAAATCTTTGTAAAGGAGTTGTTTGCTGCCCTCGGCAAAAGGGCATTCGTCTTCAATATATTCAATTCCGCGCACGATCGAGTAGGCAGCGGTTTCGCGTTCTGAAAAGCGGATGAAGGGTTTTACTTTACGGACAAAACCATCTTCGGCTTCCAAAACCGGCGATTGGCGTGGAATCTGGCGCAAATTCCATGAAAGCAAATTGCCAAACAGAAAAGAGACCTCGTCATCCAGATTGTGAGCAGTTGCCAGAACATTGAAGCCTAACTGGCGTGCCATCTGATTCATGGTGTGGCGTTTGATCAAGCCGCATACTGCACAGGGTTTTTGCCGACCGCGATGAGTGCGCATGGCAATGGTAGGGACGGTTTCTCCGCGTTGCTCTTCCACGCGGTAAATATGCAGCTTTACACCCCGTTGTTCGGCAAAGTTTTGGGCAGCCTGTTCGGACTGATCGGAATAGGCCATTTCCCCGGCGATGCCCAGATTAATGTATAAACCTTCTGCCTCATAGCCCAATTGCCAGAGAACATCCCACAGCGCGAGCGAATCTTTACCACCGGAAACCGCCACCAGAATACGATCCTGGCGGGTGAACATGCGGTATTTCTCAATGAAGCGCTGGGTTTGTTCAACGAACCATTGCGGATAATGGTCTTTGCATAGCGCAAGGCGATGCTGCCGCATCCGAATGACGGCGCGCTGCTGACATTTCTGGCAGCGTATGGTAGTCAAAACGCACCTCCGGAGATGGCTGAAATGACCTTGACTTCCTCTCCATTGCGTAATGTATCGTTTTCATTAAGAAGTTCGCCATTACGGACAATAAGGTGGCTTTCAGGTGAAAGTCCCAACTTCTGGAGGGCTTCACGCACCGTGAGGGTACCTTCAACTTCTAATTTCTGTTTACGATAAATCAGAATTACCGGCATGGTAACACCTCCTCAAGGGTTAATCATTTTAACACATACTAACAGGGGGGTTATGGCCGGATCTGATTTTGAATACAGAAAAGCCATTCCTGGATATATCCATCCGTTGCGTTGACACTTGCAAGCACCGGAAACTCCGCATTGTTTTGTTCCCCTTCCACCTCAACCGCTACGATTTCATCATTTAACCAGCGTGTGCTCAGAATACCAATAGCCAGGGGGTCATCAGCAATGGCTTTGCGTAATTCATGGGGGTGGGGAGCAAGAAAGGCCAGCGGTGTTAACGACTGCGGTGATAAACCGCTCCATTGTATAAAATTATCCATTATCGAAAGGGTTTGGGGGTAGAGCCAAACCCGAATGTCATCGGCAGGCAGGTTTTCGACAACTTCATCCCATTGGCTGATTTTTCCGCTGAAAATAGATCGGATTTCACTAGCGGTCAGGCTGGGGATAGGATTGGCAGGATTAGTTACAACCAGCAACCTGTCGTTTGTGATGAGAAAGGTATTTTCTGAAAGGGAGGTTCCTTTTCCATACAAAAACTGAACGTTTGTTTCAACAGTCTCTGAGAGTGATAATTCAGATGGTAAAATGATCCAATTGCGTTCGGGAATCTGCCGGCTGCAGGTTTGTATGGCAGGCTGCAACCATTCCACCAATGGGTCTAACCTGACCTGAACGGCAGGCGAGGGGGTGGGATCTGGTATGTACTCTGGCTTGGCGCCGCAAGCGGTGATTAACAAGGCCATCAGCCAGAAAAGGAATTTTTTATAAACCCGCATAAGAAAAGATTAGAGTTATTGCTGCAAGAGTGAGACAATAAAGCGCAAACGGGCGCAAGGAACGGCGGGCAAGGAAGCC
>DLXG01000321.1 GCA_003448875.1 Anaerolineaceae bacterium | reverse complement strand
ATTTCTATTTTGCATTGACAGGATGATATGGCTTACTGGAATTGGTTGTACAATCATCCATGCTATCCAGGGGAACTTGCACCCGTCTGCCTGCCTTGCTACAATACAAGCATGACCCAAACTCTCCAGCGTTTGCGTTTTCCGCTGGCAATTGGCCTGCTGCTGGCTTGTTACGCTGCCTGGCTGCTGTGGGGTTCCACCGACCCGTGGGAACGCTACTGGCTGGGCAGTTTGTCCATTGTGGTTGGCGGGGCCGCCGCAGCCGGGCTGGCGGTCTGGCTGAGCGGGGTTGTTGCACCCGAGGCGCGCAGCGGCTACCGCCTGCTGGGGCTGGGTTTGGGCGTCTGGGCATTCAATGATTTGCTGCGCATGGTGCTGCTGGCCGTCCGTCCCGATTTTTTGCTGCGCCCGAATGTGTGCGATGTGCTGTACCTGCCGGGTGCCCTGCTGAGCGGGGCCGGACTGGTGAGTTTGCCGCGCGCGCTGCCTTCTTCCGGCAGCCGCATGCGGCGCTGGCTGGATATTACCCTGACCTCGCTGGCCTCACTGACGCTGATTTATTTGCTGGCCGTCCAGCCCCGCCTGAACGCACCGCAAGCCGGCGGTAATCCGCTGGGTATCCTGTATCCCCTGTCCGACCTGGCCTTATTATTGCTGGTGGTCAATCTGCTGCTGATCAGCGATGCGCGCCGCCCCGGCCTGCCGTTTGGCTGGCTGACGGCAGCCCTGGTGATCTATACCCTGACCGATCTGCTGTACGCGGCGGCGCTCGGACAGGGCAGTTATCAGATCGGCGCGGCTACCGATCTCGGCTGGGCGGTGGGCGATGCGCTCTGGCTGGCGGTGCTGCTGCGCACGCCGTTTGCAATCAGGGCGCTAAACCCTGCCGAAAGCCGCCGTTCCGGCGCGGGCATCCTGCAAGGGGGCGTGGCGCGCCTGCAAAGCCTGCTGCCGATTCTGGCCGTGCTGGTGCTGGGCTGGTTTGTACTGCTGGACTGGCAATTGAGCAATGAGTTGAATCAGCCGGTGCTGGCGGTAACCGTCCTGCTGGTGCTGGGTCTGATCGCCCGGCAGGGTCTGGTAACCGGCGAGGTGGAGTATGAGCAGTACGCCGGGCTGGTCAAAAGTGTGGCCGAGCCGGCTTTCATCTGTGATGAAAACGGACGACTGACGCTGGTCAACCCGGCCCTTTCGATGGCCAGCGGTTACAGCGAGGCCGAATTGACCAGCCGCACGCTGGCAGACTTGCTGCCCGAACCGCCGGGGGCGTATTCGTGGCTGGATCTGGCCAGACTCGAACAGCAGGGTGAGGTGCAGGGCTGGTCGGGCGAGACGGTGCTGCTGCGGCGCGGCGGGGAACGCCTGCCGGTTTTCCTCTCTCTGCGCCCGGTGCTTTCTTCCAGCGCCAGACGGTTGACGATTGCCGGTACCGCCCACGACCTCAGCCTGCAAAAACGCCAGCAGGCCGCCCTGCAGGCCGCCTACGAACGCATCGCCGCCGACCGGGCTGAACTGGAACGGCTCAACCGCGAACTGGAACAGCGCGTTGCCGAAAAGACCGCCGACCTGAGTCAAGCCTACCAGCAGTTGGAGGCGCAAAACCGCATGCTGCGCGAACTCGACCGCCTGAAATCCGATTTTGTTTCGCTGGTTTCACATGAATTGCGCGCCCCGCTGACCAACATCAAAAGCGGCATCGAACTGCTGATGTACGGCACGCGTCCGCTTTCCGGGCGCAGCAGCCAGATTCTCACCTTAGTACAGGCCGAGATCGAACGCCTGACCCATTTTGTCGAAACCATCCTCGACCTTTCGGCGCTGGATGCCGGAAAGCTGCCGCTTTACCCGGCTCCGCTGCCGGTCAGCCGCATTTACACCGCCCTGCAAAACCAGATTGCCCACCTGCCGGATGCCGGGCGCGTGCGCTGGTCTTTGCCGGAAAACTGCCCGGCTGTGCTGGCCGATGAACAGGCTCTCACCAGCATTCTCTTTCACCTGCTGGATAATGCCTTCAAATACGCGCCGCAGGGCGAAATTGAGGTATCGGCCGGGGTGGAAAACGGGCGCTTGTGGCTGCAGGTGCGCGATCACGGCGCGGGTCTGCCGCCGGATGCGCTGCCGCACCTGTTCGAGCAGTTCTACCGCCACGATAGTCAGGATAACCGCACCGTCTACGGGCATGGGTTGGGGTTGTATATCGTCCGGCGGCTGGTGGAAGCCATGCAGGGCGAGGTGCGCGCCGAAAATCACCCGCAGGGCGGGGCGTGTTTTACCTGCTGGCTGCCGCTGGCCGAAATGGGCGAGCCGGAAGGATGATCAGGAGGAGGGAAATGAGCCATGACCAAGATTCTGGTGGTGGATGACGATCCGGCTACTCTTCGATTGTGTCAGCGAATTTTAGAGCGGCATGGTTTTGAAGTTAACATTGCTGCGAGTGCACGAGAAGCACTCCGCTTAGCCGAGGAATCAGCCTACGATTTATTGATTACGGATATTCGTATGCCAATAATGGATGGATTTGAGCTGGCCTCGCGTTTCCGGCAAATCCATTCGGATGCGGCTGTGATACTCATCACCGGATTTGGGAGTGTTGAAACGTCCATTCAGGCCTTGCGAAAGGGTGTAGATGGACTGCTGGTTAAGCCGTTTGAGTCATCTAAAGAGTTGATTGAAACTGTAAATCATGTCCTTGAAAACCGCCGCTATCAAGCCGATGCAACCCGGCTGAAAGTATTGCGGCCGTTGTTCGACATTATGGAAAATATTTACAGCCGGGTGGAACTGGAATCGCTTAAGAAATATTTAGAAGAATTATCTGGCGAGTTATTGCAGGCAGCGGAGTCAGGGGTGTATAGATTTGAAAACTCAGCCTCGCAATGGAAGTTGGTGTACGGTTGTGATCTGAATCTGATGGTTGAACCCCATCAAGTAGATTGGGATCGAATCATCAGTTATTCAAATGATGAACGTTTAAGAATTATCCAAACTGACCAGTTAGAAGATGTCATCTTGAGGAATTACCTACTGCAAAATGAACTGGAGATTTTACTGGTACCGGTGTTTCGTGAGAAAGCGAGGTTTATTTTATACTTTTTACGCCCCACAGATAAAGGCAGATTGCATGAGGCCGATTTGGAAATGGCAGCAATCTTTTCGCGTCAGGCGGTTATCGCCATGGAAAATGCCTTGCTTTATAAAGATTTAGAAAGAATGATCGAGCAGGCCAAGGAATCGCATCGGGCTATTTTACGGGCCGAGAAAATGAGTGCACTGGGGCGGTTAATGGGAAGTCTGGCTCATGAGATGAATAACCCCCTGCAAGCCGTGCGAAATTGTCTGCATCTTTCCTTGCGGGATGACATTACGCAAGAACAAAGACAGGAATATCTCAGCCTGGCGGTGTTGGAGATTGAGAGGCTTTCAACACTGGCACAAAATACCCTTTCCTTCTATCGAACTAATCATATCGAACAAAAGCAGATAGATTTACTCTCGGTAGTTGAACTGGTCAATGAATTGATCAAGCCCCAGCTCCAGGCACATGGGATCGAGTTAATCAAGGATTTCCCCGACCATCCGGTTGAGATTAGAATGATTCAGGATTATATTCAGCAGGTGATCCTGAATGTGCTATTGAACGCGATGGAAGCGCTGAAAAATCAACCATCCCCGCGTAGGATTTGGATTGAAATAGATGATCCATATCCAGATCGGATCATCCTGAGCATTGAAGATAATGGTAAAGGAATAGATGCTGATTTAGAAGAAAAAGTATTTGAACCGTTTTTCTCCACCCGGCAAGGCGGCACTGGTTTGGGCCTCTCGGTAAGTTATGATCTGGTAGTAGATGTTCATAAAGGGGATATTCGTTTTGTTGCTCCGCTTCATGGGACGGGAGCAAGGTTGCAAATAACCTTACCCAGATGAGGATGATTGGCATGCCCAGGATTTTGATTGTGGATGATGAAGATGCAGCTCGCGTTACTCTTTTGCGCATTTTGCAATTAGAAGGCTTTGACGCGGATGGAGTTGAAAACGGCAGAGCGGCATTGCAGGCATTAGCCCGGCTGAATTATGACCTGATGGTATTGGATTTGCGGATGCCTGATCTATCCGGTATTCAAGTGCTGGAAGAAACGGCTGTAAAGTACCCGCGCTTGAAAGTGATCATCCTGACAGCCCACGGGAGTTTCGAAACAGCAGTACATGCCCTGCGCTTGAGGGTAGTGGATTATCTGGTGAAGCCAGTTTCTCCCGAAGTCATTTTGAAAAGTATTCGCCAGGCTCTTGCGGAGGATGAAGCCGGATATTCCTCGAAATTGGTGCTGGAACAGCGGGTAGAATATCAAACTACCCCCACATTGCAAGGAGAAAATACGCTGCTCCGCCTTTCTAATGGAATCCAGATAGACCTGATGCGGCGGGTAATCACGTGGCATGAAAAAACAATCCACTTGACCCCTAATGAAGGTAAATTGCTCGGCGTATTGCTGGCAAACCACGCTCTTGTGATGCGTCATCAGGAATTAGTCCGCCTTGTTTACGGTTATCGTCTCGGTGCAGAAGAATCGGCTAAAATTTTGCGTCCCGTTTTTTCTCGTTTGAATCGTAAACTAGCCAGTTTGCCCGGTGGCAATCAATGGATACGCAGTGTACGCGGTTCGGGGTATGTGCTGGAACTTGAAGAACGCGAGAGCGGGGTAATTGGTTGAACTTACTTCTGCCACGGAAGATTTGTGGTCGGCATACGCGGCGGATTCAACCACGCCAGCCAGCCAGTCTGGTGCCTCTTCTCCGCGGCTTGTTTTTCAAAGCCGACCAGAAACAGGCTGGCGCCGATACAAAATGCTCCCAGCCATTGAATGATATTCAAGGATTCCCCAAGCCATAAACGGGCCAGCAAAACTGTCACGATAAGTTCGCCCAACCCCAACAGGGCGGTTTGAAGTCCGCCTAATTTCTTCACCCCCATGAATAAGGTGAGACGGGCCAAAAAGGTAATCACACCCATGCCGATAAGTGGCAGCCAGGAGGGATTACCAGCCGGTAATTGACGGTCGAAAAGCAGGTAACCCGTCAGAACGGTGAGAGCCATGCCGAGCAGGGTATAAAAAGTGACGGTTGGGGGCGGCGCTTCGTAAAGAATTCTTTGATTGATAATCAAATGCAAGGCATAAAAGGCTGCCGAAATGATCATGAAAATTGCTCCCCCCCAGTCGATCACGCCGGAACCGCTATTCAACAATAAATACGCACCAGGCAGCGCCAGACTCAACCGAAAAATAGTCAGCAGTGAAATCGTTTGACGATCGAGTAACAGCCAGAAAGCCACAAAAAGAGGATAAAAAGAATAAAGCAAGTGTCCAATACTTGCTTCTAAGCGGGCAAGCGCGAGGTAATAAAAAATCGAACCAATACCGTTGATAAAACCTGCCAGAAAACAGCCGATTAATCCAACCGGGTAAATGTACAGATATGGACGGTGAAAAAGCATGAAGACCGCCAGCAGGCTGACTGCCAGGGTAGTGCGTACGGCGACCACAGCCAACGGTGAAAATCCGGCTAGAAGAGCTTGCTTACCAAATATGGGCAGCAACCCCAGCAGTATGGCTGAGGATAAAGCGGCATTAATCCCCTGAGAGCGGTTTTTGTGGTCCATGCTGCCGGATTACTCTCAGTGGGTCATTTCACTTTAAAAATGCCCGAACCTCATCTAATAAATCTTCGCTCATAAAGTCCCCTTTCTGCATCAGTGTTTGTATGTGGCCGCGCAGACGCTCCTTCTCTCCGGCGCTTAATTCCTTGGCAGTGATCACAATGATGGGTATCTCAGCAGTGACCGGATCGGACTTCAAGGCATCCATAACG
>DLXG01000038.1 GCA_003448875.1 Anaerolineaceae bacterium | reverse complement strand
AGTTCCGATTCGTACTTGAGAAACCCGAAACCACCAACGCTGTAATCATAAGGGTAGGCTGCCCGGTCCAGCGCAGCGCCGAGGTCTTCGCGCGCCGGCAAACCGCTGCCGTCTTTGTATGCCGCGATGATGATCTTGCCCTCTCGCTGTTTCGTGATGATCTTGTTTACTTTTTCTCGCAAATACTTGTCTTCGTAGACGTTCATATAATCCTCCTTTGGATACACCGTTCTGATGAATGACCGACGTTTTTAAGACGTAAATACAAACCAAGGTAATGTGTCCGGGAAATAAACTTTCCAAGAACAACAAACGCCGACCTCTCAACTCGTTGTTGAAATCAGCGTTTGGTTTTCTTGGTGGTAAATAATTGAAAGAGGTACAATAGGTGCTAGAACATTTGTTTATAGCATAATGATGTATTCGTATCAGTGTCGGCAAAGGAGAATTTTGAATGGATCGAATTCCTTCCCTTTCTGATGAATCAATGAAGTGGTATGAAAAAATGATCCACGTATACAACAACATCCTGTCTGAGGACGAAAAAAAGGAGCTTGAAGCGTGGGAAAAAGAATATACTGGGAAAGACAACCTCGCTACTTCTGATTGGCCAGGCTGGCAAAAGCATATAGGTTTACCACCCTGGAAGCTTCATGCCAATTAGCAGATTACTACTTTGGGAGTTGTGATATGGAAAAAAACCAAATTAACGACCTGGGGAATGGGATTTTCGAGATTCGATTTCCGCATCCCATGAAAGTTTCCAAAGATATATTTGTCACTTTAGGAACACATCGGATTGAGATAGTTCTGGATAAGGCAGAAAAGCATGTTGTCGCAATCCGTGGGGAGGCTTCAACCCTCCTGGATCACATGCGATCTTCTGGTATTGATGAGAACGCAATCAATGAGTACAAAGCACTTATGAAATAATGCTGTGAATATAGGGGGAGCATCGCGCTCCCCCTATATTTAATTGCCGTCCACGTGCATCGGCATCAAAATATACTGATAATCCTCCTCTTCCCCTGTCGGGGATGCTTCACGGCCAGCCGGCCGGATGACCGCCGGTGTCTTGTGTGAATTGGTTTCGATAACCACGTTTTGAGTACGGATCGCCTCCAGTCCATCCTGCAAGAACTTGACGTTGAAAGCGATCGTCAGTTCCGGCCCGGTCACGGTCGCCGGTAGTTCAACCTCGCTCTCGCCGGTATCGCCGGACTCGGCCAGGACCGTCACTTTCCCGGTCTGATCAGCGCCAGGTGTCAGGCGCAGCTGGATGACATTGCCGCCCTCGCGGGCGATGATGCCGGCTTGCTTGCAGGCTTTGAGCAGATCCGTAGTGGCAATCACGGTGCGTGTCTTGTAACCTTTCGGTACGATCACCTGGTAATCTGGAAAACGGCCGTCGATCAACTGCGACACGAGCTGCACATTCTCGGTGCGCAGCACTACCTGCGAGCCGGTCGGCGGGATATACAACCTGACCTGCTCGGGTTTGGTGGCGCTCAGAACCCGGACTACCTCCTTGAGAGAAGAAGCCGGGATGATCACTTGCTTCTTTGTCACCGCAGATGGCAGAGGCGCCCGCTTGATCGCCAGGCGAAAACCGTCGGTCGCCGCCATCGAGAGCGTATTCCCTTCGAAGGAGATCTGTACTCCTTCCAGCACAGGGCGGGCTTCGTCTGAAGCGGCGGCAAAGGCGGTTCCCTGGATCATTTCACGCAGCAAGGGTGCTGGCAGAGTTACTCCCTCAGAGACATCATGTTCAGGGTGGGGAGGGAACTCAGATGCTTCAGTCCCACGCACCACGCCCTTGAACGTTCCGCTCTTCAACGTTGCCTCTGGTTTGCCATTCACCGAAAACTGTACTTCGCTATTAGCCAGTGAATTGACGATATCGGTCAGAGTCTTGGCCGGCAGGGTCAATGCAATCTGCCCATCCAACCGCGCGTCCATCCAGGTGGATACACCCAAGGTCAGGTTCGTTGCCGCGAGCCGCAGCTGCCCACCTTCGCTGGTAATCAGAATATTCGCCAGGATTGCCAAGTGCGGGCTAGATGCTACTGCCCGGCCCACAATCGAAAGGCTTTCTGCGAACGCGCTTTTTTCAACGATAACTTTGCTGCTCATCGTTTGGTCCTCCTTTGAAATTCTCGTGTACGTTACTTTGTTTCGGTTATCGAGCTATCAAGCCAGGCGCACAACGCCTGGACGGCTACCCGGTCTTCGGACATCCGGGTCATCACATCCTGATCAGATGGTGGCTGCCATTGCTCCACGATTCTTTTGATCACAGCTTCCAGATCGTCCAGAGAAACGACTTGCGGTACGGCCGGTTGGTTGTCCCCTTCCCATTGCGAAGCCAGCAACCTGCTGGCCTGACCGGATGGAAGGATGTAAGCAGCCCGGTGTATGCGGTCGATCACCAGCCGACAGTCTGCCTCACACTCCGAAGAGCCCAGGTTGAAGCCAACAAGGTGCGGGTAAATGTGCCGGTGCTGAACGTAGGCCAGGTAACCCGGCCAGTGGCCGGTGAACGAGATGTAGCCGTCCGAAACCATTACTTCATCGCCGCACGGCTCCCACCATAATGCCAGATATTGCGCCTCTTCGCCTCGCCGGTAACCCACCGCCTGTTCTAACAAGGGAGCAGGCGGAACCGGGATTGAAAGAGGGATGAGATTCCATCCATTGGATTGAGCCAGGTCTTGTATCTTTGCATCTGAAACAGCCATTTGTATTCTCCATTTTCAAATCTTGAGGGGTTACAACAGCGAACCTCAGGATGAATTCCATCCTGAGGTTCCTTTGCTTTCTTTTGAATGCTGCTACTCGTCGAAGAAGCCGGCCGATTCGCCGCCATCCACCCAGTACGACTCGTCGTCACCCAGGCGGGTGGCATTTTCGTACTGTTCTACCAGGGGGCCTTCGTCCGGCTCATAGTCCGGTTCCCACAGCGCCGGGTTGATTGCCCTGCAGGTCATCACCCGATCGAGCACGATTTCGCGCCAATTGAGCGGGTCGATTTCCAACAGGTCCCGCCGGATGGTATCCGCCAGGATCACCTTGGTTTCCTCGGTAAGCGTATCGGTGGGCAGGTTGTGAGACAAAACTGTCTGCGCGATGGCTTCGGCGATCTGTCCCCAGGTAACTGCGAACGCAGGTGCATCCGCCGGGTATCCGCTGTGAGCCAGTGTCTTTGATATTTCAAAACTCAGTTCCAGGAGCTCGTTCATCGTTTTTTCTCCTTGTGATTAGCGCGGTAGAAAGGCCGGTTGGTAGGATTCCAGCGCCGGCAGGTATACGCCGCACATGCGTTTGTACAGTTCAATCAGCAATGCCAGGTCATTTCCGGCGTATTTACGCAGCGTGTCGCGATCCATATTGGCGACCTGCGAACCATCCAGATCTGGCAGCAGATTCTGAATTCCGTAACGCTTGCAGACCCATTTCAAGCCGCGTGCATTGCCCCAGTTGTAGAGGATTCCCATCAGATCCACGACCGGCTCAGTCTGGTACTTCGCCAGGCGTGGCATCAGCGGAACTTCGATGTTCAAGGCAAACGAACGACGCAGCAGGTATGGCAGGTCAAAGCCCAGGATGTTGTAACCGCACACGCGCCCATTCAGCTGGACGAAATTAATCCAGAAGAAGCGCAGTAACGCCGCTTCATCCGGTGTTTCAGGGTCGCCCACCAGGCAGACTTCCGCGGAATATTCCAAACCGCGCTGCATAGCGATGGCGATCACCTTCCCCAAGTCGGCGTCCAAGGGCGCCTGCTGGAACTGTTCGGTCTTCTTTTCGGTGACATATTGAGCGATTTTGTCGGCATCTTTGTAGTTGGCCGGAGCAGCGGGTTCTGGGAGGAACCCAATTGCATCCGGGTTGGTGGCCGTTTCAATATCGAAGAATAAAATTGGCTGCATCTGTTTCTCCTTTGCTTGGTTGGGTGCACACCAGAGCAATAGCTATTCGCTCTGGTGTGCGATGATTACGAAAATCCCATCCCTTTTTCTTTTAGCGATACCCAGCGGGAAAGGCCGATCACCAGGTGATCAAGCACCGAAAT
>DLXG01000030.1 GCA_003448875.1 Anaerolineaceae bacterium | reverse complement strand
GACTGCTTTCGCGGCAGTCTGTTCGATGTGCTTGACCGTTTTTATCAGACCGCGCGGGCCTACCATGCTGATGTGATCGTGCGTATCACCGCCGACTGTCCGCTGATTGACCCGTTGGTGATTGACCGGACGGTGGAAGCCTTTTTTGCCCATCAGGTTGATTTTGCCGCCAACCGTCTGCCGCCGCCGTGGAAGCGCACCTTCCCGATTGGACTGGATACGGAGGTGTGTACCTTTGCTGCGCTGGAACGCGCCTGGCGGGAAGCCGATCAACCCCACGAACGCGAGCATGTCATGCCGTATTTGTACGAGGAAGAGGGGCGGTTTAAGGTGCATGTCATTCATGCCGGGCAGGATTACGGCAACCTGCGCTGGACGGTGGATACCCCCGAAGATTTGACCGCCATGCGGGCCTTGTTTGCCCTCTTTCAGAACCATCCGCCGCTTTCGTGGCTGGAGGTGCTGCCGGTCTGGCTGCAACACCCGGAGGTGCAGTCCCTCAACGCCGGCGTGCAACATCACTGGTTTAACGAGTACGATGAGCGGTTTGGCAATGATTAGGTCAATTTATTCTTTAGATACAACTTTGTTAGAGACGCTTTATCGCCGATTTCAAAATTGCCTATTCCCGCTGACCTTAGCATTGCTCTATTCAATTTCGTTTGGGTGGGCGTTACCTTCTCTTGGATACTATCTTGATGACTGGCCGCATATTTTTTATCAAAAACAGGGTGGAAGCGAAGCTATAAATCTTTTTCACGCTTACGATGGGCGACCATTGCTTGGGTGGTTTTACATATTTTCTTCAGACCTCTTGGGATTCGACCCAACTTATCGTCAAATTTTTGCTCTAATTTTGAGATACCTAGTGGTCATCATTTTTTGGCTAGTCTTTCGCTTAATCTGGCAAAATTTAAGATGGCAGGTTGATGCAATTGCTTTATTGTTTTCTGTATATCCAATTTTTGCTCAACAGGCTGTCTCGGTCGCTTTTAGTTCACATTGGGCAGCGTTTCTTTGCTTGATGTTGTCTTTTTATACGATGTTGCTTGCCCTCAAGTATGAAAAAATAAAATTTGTGTTGATCACCATTTCAATCTTGTTTAATATTTTGCAATACACATTATCCGAGTATTTTGTTGCTGTTGACCTGTTCCGTTTTTTGTTGATCTATTACTATGCCAAAAATAACATTTTTAGTAAGGATACCACCCAGAAGAAAATTGTGTGGGTGTTTCGCTATTACTTCCCATACCTGCTGGTGGTAGTTGGTTTTGTTGTTTGGCGACTTTTCCTTTTAGAACTCCCAACAACTGATCGGATTGCACCTGTTTATCTTCAAGAATTGTTGAGCGCACCAGCATATGCACTTCAAAATCTGATCAATTGGGTGGTAAGAGATTTTTTCCTCAACTTCATTATTTGCTGGTATAAAACGTTTACTGTAGAGATGTTTGACTTTCAGAGCCGTTTTGGTTTAGCCTTATTAGGCTTAACTCTTATATTGATTCTAATCATTGTACTGTTCCTATCATTGAGACATCGCTATACCAATCAAGCCTCTCTTTCATGGGCAAAACAAGGCTTGATGATAGGGTTTTTGTTTACACTGTTTGCTCCACTCCCCGCGTGGGTAACGGGTCGGTCTTCAAGTATGTTCGTTGGCCCAATGAGTGACCGCTTTGGTTTACCGGCAATGTTTGGGGTAAGTGTTTTAATGATTGCATTAATTGAAATCCTATTTCGAAGACCAAGTTATCAAATCCTAATAACTGCTATATTTATTGGGCTTGCCACTGGCTGGCAGGCACGTAACACGAATGACTTTCGATGGTCGTGGATTTTCCAGCAACGCTTTTTCCATCAGCTAACTATCAGGATACCTTATCTTTTGCCGAATTCCTTGATTTCCTCTGAACAGGAATTTTTACCAAAAGTTGGTGGATACCCACTCAGTTATATGCTGAATCTGCTATATGCAAACGATAATCCTGACAATTTGAAATACTATTATGTGAATTTAAGCAAAGAATATCAGAGTAGGATTGATGACTTTGCTAAAGGCGAGGTGGTATTTCGTCAACGCTGGCAATCTAGATTTATTGGTGATACTACCGCAGGTGTTGTTGTTGAATACCGTCCTGAGGATGGTACATGTTTATGGATCGTGGATGAAAGCGTTTCGCACAATCCTTTTTTGCCTGAGATTACTCGGAGAGCTCTTTTAGCTTCCGATTTATCACGAATAATACCTGATTCACATCACCGTTTGGCAAATGAGATATTTGGTCAACCCACAATAGACTCATGGTGTGAAATTTACCAAAAGGCGTCATTGGCTGCGCAGCTTAAGGATTGGGATCAAGTAATCCAACTTTGGGATTTATCCAAACCATACCATGGGCAAATTAACGCTTCCACAGAATTAAAACCTTTTATTGAAGCCTACCTTCGCAAGGGGAACTTAACTCAGTCGCTCCTTCTGAGCCAACAACTTAATCAAGGTGTTAGAGGTGGGGCGGCATCTTATTTATGTTCAATTTGGGCAAATGCGCTCAATACCAATCTGTATCCTGAGGCAGCAAACTATCTTAAAGAATGGAATTGTGAGTTTCTTGAGGGGAAATAACATAATGTTTAAAGTCCACCTAACCATCTTCACCGCACCCAAGCCGTTTACCAACCCGCACATTGCGCTGATTCAGCACAATGCCCTGCGTTCGTGGCTGGCGCTGGGTGATGAGGTGGAAGTGCTGCTGATTGGCGATGAAGAGGGGTTGGCGGAAACGGCGGCTGAGCTGGGCATTCGCCACCTGCCGCAGGTGGAACGCAACGCCTACGGCACGCCGTTGATCCGCTCGATTTTCGATCTGGCGCGCCAGCACGGCAGCGGCGAACTGCTGGCCTATGTGAATGCCGATATTATCCTGCTGCCGGATTTTGTGGCCGCCGCAAAGCAGGCTGCTGGTCAGTTTGCGCGTTTTCTCATCGTCGGGCAGCGCTGGGATGTGGATGTGCGCCAGCCCCTGAGTTTTGAGGATGATTGGAGCGCCTCGCTGCGCCGCTTTGCGCTGGAAGAAGGCCGTTTGCACCCGCCCGGCGGCAGTGATTATTTCATCTTCCCGCGCGAATGCTTTGTGGAAGTGCCGCCCATGGCGGTTGGACGGGCCGGCTGGGATAACTGGATGATTTATGCGGCGCGGGCAGCCGGCTGGCCGGTGCTGGATGCCAGCGATGCGGTGATGATTCTGCACCAGAATCACGATTATTCTCACCTGCCGGGCGGTCAGCCGCATTACCGGCTGCCCGAGACGGAAGAAAATGTGCGACTGGGTGGCGGCAAATTGACCATCTTCAAACTGGCGGATGCCACCCATCGCCTGACTGA
>DLXG01000172.1 GCA_003448875.1 Anaerolineaceae bacterium | reverse complement strand
GAGAATCTCTTGATGGAATACCTGAATGTCGAAAAAATCCTCTGGCTTGGCAAGGGAGTCTACAACGATGAAACCAGCGGTCACGTGGACAATCTGGCCTGTTTTATCCGCCCCGGCGTGGTAGCCTTGACCTGGACAGACGATAAGAACGACCCTCAATATGATATCTCCGCCGATGCCTACGAACGGCTCATGCACATGACGGATGCGCGCGGCCGCCGGCTGGAAGTCCATAAAATCCATCAACCCGGTCCAATTTACATTACCCGCGAGGAAAGCGAAGGGGTAGACGCGGTTGAAGGTACCCTGCCCCGCGAGGAAGGCGACCGTTTGGCCGGCTCTTACATCAACTTTTACATGGCCAACGGCGCAGCCATTGTGCCGGTTTTTGACGATCCCCACGATCAGCCCGCCCTGCAAAAACTGGCCGAACTGATGCCGGAACGGCAGATCGTTCCCGTTCCCGCTCGCGAGATTTTACTGGGCGGCGGCAATATCCACTGCATCACCCAGCAGCAACCCAAACCGTAAACTGAACCTGAACTAAAAAAAGCCCCCTCCGCCATGGGGATTGGCAGAGGGGGCAGATTGTTTATCTGCCGATAGGTTTATTTCTTAACCAGTGGCAGATAAATTGTAACCCCGCCCGTTTCAGGGATTGTCACCACAAGGGTATCCACACTGGCCTGGTTGTTTCCGGACACAAGGTCCAATGTGGTGGCGTTGACAGAAGCCGTTGCCGTGATGCTGCCAGCCTGATTCGGTGCGTTGACAGAAATAGTTACGTTTGGTGCACTGCTTGCTGCAGCCAGTGAGAAGCGAGTGCAGGTAACCACACCACCGCTCTGTGAGCAAGTCCAGCCCGTACCGCCCGCGTTGACGAATGTAACGCCGGCAGGCAGGTTGACCGTCAGTGTCAGGTTGCTGGCAGGCAGCGGACCCAGATTCTGGACTCCCACGGTATAGATCAAGGCAGCTCCGGTCTCCACGGGGTTCGGTGTGGCGGTGATCGAAACCGCCAGATCAGCGTTTTGAGGAAGAACATTGAAGAAACCACCGACGGCTGGATCAAGCGAGGTGGCAATCGCCGCCAGTTGATAATTCTCGCCAGCTTTGTTGATGCTCACACCGCTGAAAGTTGCCACTCCATTGACAGCATTGGTTAGCAGACTTCCTTGCAAGGTTCCACCAGCGGGGTTATTAGCCAGATACAGGATCACTGCGCCGTTGAAGTTCACTGCAAGATTACCTTCATTGTCCTCTGCGCGCACTACGGGTTGAACGGCGAAGGGCAAACCTTCAAAACCGCCGGTCGGGTAGGCGATGAACACCAGTCGTTTGGCCTCGGATGTGGCAGTGCAGGCAGCCGCACCCTCAGTAGGCTGGAAGCCAATCACATCCGGCTGGCTGTCCGTTCCCTCACACAGCCAGGGGGCAAAATCCACATCACCCACAACCGGCTGGCCACTGCCGCCCGGATTGCTGGTAATGGTCGGGCCGCTTTGATGGCCCCACCAGTTGCGCTCGGCTTTGACTGTGTTACCACCGCCGTAGTGCTTCATCGCTGTGGTGTTGTTTATAAAGGCATTTTTCTCCACCACAAAGGAAGCGCCGACGGCGGAAGCGCCGATTCCTTCGATGTTGCCGATAAAGTAATTGTTGCGGAAGGTCACATTCGTCTGACCGTCTGTACCGGCACCCGCCCAGTTATCACGGATTTCGTTATTGGTTACAGTAATTTGACCGGTAGTCGGGTTGAGGTAAAGCCCGCTCACCCACTTTTCGACGATATTGCCATCCACCAGCAGATTATTGACATTGCCCGAAGTGAGAATGCCACGTCCACCGATATAGTTGGTAGCACCTCCCGTCCATGCGCCAATCAGGTGATTGTCGCGGATGGTCACATTCTGCGCCCCGCTGATGTAAATTGCGGATTGATCAACCCCGCTGGAAGCCAGCCCATTGCGGATTTCGAAGCCTTGAATAGTAACTTGATTGGCATTGACCCAGAAGCGACCGTCCAGCACCGGCCGGTTCTGACCAGTGATGGTTACGGCTTTGGTGATCTCCACATCCTCGGTGAAAACACCCCCCTTTGCAAGAATTGTGTCACCAGCAACCGCATTATTGATCTCACCCTGAATCGCGCCGGCGATTCTTCTCACATTGGTAAATTTATACGAACCGCTTGTGTACTCATAAGAACGAACTTCGAAATTATCCACATCGGAGAGAGTAACCACAGCCTTATCGAAGGCATTCTCTTCCCAAAATGTTTCCCAATCGAATTGGGAATTATCGTAATTGGAGCGGGCGCGGATGTATTGTGGGCTACCGCTGAAATCGTTATTTTGAACTATCGCTCCTCCAATTGGATATTCAAACCAGGGAATTTCCCCATAGCCATTGAAGGACACCAGTGCCCAAAAGACATCCTCATTTCCGGTGAATTTATTTCCGGTTATCCTCCGATTTTGGATGTCTCCGGAGTATCCTGCTCCGCTGGCAATATCTACACTGGAGCCGTATTCAAACCAGTTATTCTCGATGAAATAAGATTTCACATGGGAGACCTGGTTTGTCTCATCGAATCTCCAGTCATTAATATATACCGAACCTCCAGCTGGTACCGCTATATGTGAATTGCGCAACGCAAAACCATCGCCAATCACCTCAATCGTTTTATTATCCTCCGGTGTATTGGGACCAACTCGAAGACCTTGCATAGTGACATTATCAGCCTCAATAAAAATACCGCTATATCCAAAATTATTGGTTGCGTTAGTATTGATTGTTGCTTCAACCTGAGTGTAATTGGAAATTGGGTTACCATTTGAATCGACACCGATCAGGCTGATACCATCTTTGTCATCGGCAATGAACAGCCCAAACTGGTGGGGGCCATTTGTGCCCAATACATACCTGTTTTGAGCAATCTCGTTATAGGTTCCGGGGTAAATATAAATCGTACCATTGGTGCTCACCAAATCAATTGCCGGCTGAATTTTCATGGTATTCAGTACATGGAATGAACCATCCGATAACCTTTGAATTCCGGCAGTGGGTTTAAACGTACCAGCGGGTGGTAAAGAATCAGCAGCATTGATAAAAGCCAACGCGCTTTCTTTTGTTTTCTGATAGTAAATTTTTTGAGTAATGAGGGTGCTTTTCACCACATATTCGAAATCACTCTGAACAAAATTTCGAATGACATGAGAAGGATCAGCATAATCCAGATACAATGGATTTACTTCGCCAAATGAATTCGTTCCCTCAAGAATAATCCCGTCTGATCCAGTCTTTCCGTCGCTCAAATTGCCCGTGTAATAACCGGCATTTGTAAATAAACCTACGCCACCCCAAACATTATTTGTTGTGGAAATATCACGCAAAGTAATGTTGGTTGAATTGGAAACAGCAACTCCCACCCCGCCATTGTCATGAGAATAGACATCCTCGACCGTCGCTTCATTACAACCAATCAGATCAACACCGGATCGAATGAAATTCTTTACTTCAATGTTTTGTACCGCAACATTGGATGACCCTGAAATTTTCAAGCCATAAAGTGCGTTATTGTTATTTTCAATGGTGACATTTTGAATCGTAAAATGGTTTGCTTGAATATCCAATCCATACCCGCCAGAAGCACCGGCTTTAATTACAACTCCACTTCGACTCTCGCCTGTGATGGTAAGGGGTTTAGAAATATTGATTGTGCTGCTGCTATAAACCCCATCCGATATATAAATCTTGCCACCAGGCATCACTCGATCAACTGCATTTTGTAGTGACTTATACGGATGTAATCTCCCTCCATCTTCCAAATCATAAGGGCTGTTTACATCAACAAAGGCAACTGTAAGCAGTGGCGGTGATAATCTTTGATCTTCAATAACCGCTTCATTATTCGCATTGCTAATAGCAACCAAATCAGAATAATAACTTGAGGGTGTGGCAGATAATATTGCAATATCAAATACATTCGCATCAACCCCCACACCCCAGGTATTCCCAATAAAGCTGAAGTTCGCTCCATCTATTACCCAACCCTTGGTGTAATAAGTGTAATTATCTTCTATAGTCCCAGTGGTTGGAGAGGCAAGACTTCCATTGAAGTAGCCGACCTGTCGAAGATGATGAAAGATATTATTGGAAATATT
Organism: Anaerolineaceae bacterium; assembly: GCA_003448875.1. Taxonomy (GTDB): domain Bacteria; phylum Chloroflexota; class Anaerolineae; order Anaerolineales; family Anaerolineaceae; genus Bellilinea. Next base: position 719 of record DLXG01000172.1, on the reverse strand, counting down.
TAAATTTTCAGATCCATACGCTACCTCAAAACCCCGGCTTATTTCTGATGTGTCATGTACATATTTTCCAAACACCTCACCGTCTTTAAAGGTAAAATTATCGCCTTGTACATAAATTAGGTTTTGATTTATGTTATCGGTTTTTTGAATCCTTAATCCTTCGATTGAAACACCGTTTGCCAGAACTTGAATTGCATTCCCAACCGCCCCTTCTACTAGCAGTAGAGGTTTTTCCGTCAAAGAATATGCCCTAATCGTAATGTTTGGCTTATTTATCACCACTCTGTCAGTTACATTACTTAAAGTGTACTCCCCGCTGTAAACAATAATCTCATCCCCCTCACTGGCTGCATTCACCGCCGACTGAATGGTAGTGTAATCACAACCACTGGCACAAACGGTGATCGTTGCAGCAGATACAGACTTGCCGACCGGCACGACTGCCCAAAGGCCAATGGACATCACAAATATTAAGAATAGTTGAATCAAAAAACGAAACGCTTTCATCTTGAAGCCTCCTTATATTACGAATTGGAAAATAATTCAGTTAAATTTTCAGATCACTTGAAAAAACAAAGATGTTATTTTCCCCCTCGTTCACCTCCGTAAAATACGCGTAAAATTTTGGTAAATTCCCCGTAAATTTTGCGTAAATTCAATATAAATTTTAGCAAAATCAGTAATCTCCGTCAATCAGAAATATAGGGGAAAACCCCTAA
>DLXG01000113.1:9020-9792 GCA_003448875.1 Anaerolineaceae bacterium | reverse complement strand
CAGCACAGGGCTTCCATCTGAAAGAATTACCAAACCTGATAGAGCCTTATCCGGGTATCCGGACAGATGTGACTCAAATTGTTCATCTTCAATATGAGCACCTTAATAATGCACTGGAGGGTGATTTTTCAAGCCTTGTTAGAAACGAAGGGTTTGTTAATTTCATGGGAATTCCTCTCATCACAAAAAAGAATCACTGGGGCATACTTCAACTTTGGAAATGCTCAGAAATCAAACCAACCCATGAATGGATGAACTTCTTAGAAATGTTAGCCGGTCAGGCAGCAATTGCAATTGAGGATATTCAGTTGCTTACTGATTTGCAATACCACATCAATGAATTACAAATTGCTTATGATACCACTTTGCAGGGTTGGGCAAAAGCGTTGGAAATTCGCGATGCCGAAACTCAAAATCACAGCCAGCGGGTTACGCAAATTACCATCGAATTGGCTAAGAGATTGGGAATAGCAGAAAATCAATTACCTCACATCCGCAGAGGGACATTGTTACATGACATTGGTAAAATGGGCATCCCGGATGCTATCCTCAACAAACCCGGCCCATTATCACCGGAAGAGTGGCAGATAATGCGTAGGCATCCTCAAATGGCCTATGATATTCTCTCCGGCATTCCATTTCTTAAACCCGCCCTTGATATCCCCTACTACCACCATGAAAAATGGGACGGAAGCGGCTATCCAAACGGCTTAAAAGGCGAAGAAATTCCCCTTGCGGCTCGGATTTTCGCCGTTGTGGATGTGTGGGATGC